>JAFOCH010000137.1 GCA_017381395.1 Clostridia bacterium | reverse complement strand
CCCTACGCATACGTAACCCTCACCGCAAAGACAGGCGGAAAAGTATTTATCGATGGCGCAGCGTTTGATTATAACAAGGACTATGCAGTTGGCACAGAGGTAACCCTTTCTGCTTCGGCAAATAGCGGATACGAATTCGGCTACTGGCTCGATGCATTCGGAAACGTAGTATCTGATAAGTCGGTATTCACCGTAAAACTTGCCAGATACACCGACTATACCGCAGTATTCTTCACCGCAGCCAAAAATAATGCAACAATCGTATTTGTTGGACGTGGCGGAGCTATCACCGGCACCCAGACTGTCGCAGTAGGTACTGAATTCACTCTTCCCGAAATGCCCAAGGTTTATGGCTACACAGCTTTGCACTGGGATGTAAACGGCGCAGCTATGAAGGCAGGCGATTCACTCACAGTTAATCAGAATTTGGTTATCAAAGCTGTAAATACAAAGGATGCCGCTCAGTACGTTGTTTCGGTTGAGGGCGGTACAGTTAGCGGACGTCAGTCGTACGGCTTTGCGTATAACACAAAGGTAACAGTTATCTTTGACAATGCTCTCCTTGGAGCAGGTGGGGTGTTCTACGGCTGGCATAATGCCGATTCGACCAACGAGAATTCTATTATCAGCTTCGACCAGGCATACAGCTTCTACGTTGGCGCAGATGTAAATCTCGTTGCCGTTATCGCAAACACCTATGCCGATGTCAAGCCGGTTACCGACGTTACCAATGTCAACCTCATCGAAAATGGTACAAAGGCAACCTTCCTCACCGAGCGTACAGTACCGACCGGTTACACAGTTGTTAAATCGGGTGTAATTTATACCGCTGATAAGACAAAGGCTGATTCGCTCACAATCGATAATATTGGCGGAACAGTGTTTACAAAGACTGCCGCATCGACCTCGGCAAACGGTCAGCTCAGACTTACTCTTTCGTCAAAGAACGGCTCGGCAATTACAGTTTACGTTGTTTCCTACCTGACCTATCTTGACAAGTCAGGAAATGAATACACAATCTATTCCGACGTATTCAGCGCAAAAACATCTGTTGCTGAAATCGAGGAATCAACAGATTCGCTGTAATATCTGAATAATATAAAAAAACGCTATGCGTAAAGCATAGCGTTTTTTGCTTGAATTATTTAGAGTAATTGATGGTTTTATCCTTTTCAATATCGTCGAATTTGATGTTCATTTCCTGCGGCTCTACGTTGTATCCAACTACGCCTAAGGGATGATACCCTCCGTTAATATAATTCTCGCAAGCAAAACGGATTGCCGGCTTATCGCAGGACGGGTCATTAATGCTTACCGCAACAACATATGATTTGCCGGTTAAATTGTCGGGTATTTCGGCAGAAAGCTTGAAGGTGTGACTTTCGGCAGGAACGGAATATTTTTCTGTTACAACATTATATTCGTCACCGGGATAAATCTTTGATATTTCGGCATCAAAGCGAGTGCTGTATACGGGTTTTAAGGTTTCGGCGTCCAGTAGGGAAAGGGTCAAATCCCAATCGTAGTAAAATGGCGCAGAGCCGTCATTTCTGATTGTGATTTCTGCGTTAAAGCTGTTATCTGCTCCTATTTTTTCGGTGTGTCCAAACTTTTCGATTATAAAGCGGTAGCCAAATGCTTTTTGAATTTCGGCAGCACCTTCGGCGGCAGCGGGGTCGTTCTTATCGTACTGACAAACCCAGCCGAGTCCGGTTGCGTGGAGCTTTCTTATCCACTGAATGAGCCAGTCGCGATGAACCTTGTCCGAAACGGTGTCGGTTGGATCATCGCCGGGTTGGGTTCTGTAACCGCCCCAATCGTATGCGGTTTCGCCGCCCACTATGTTTGTTTTCCAAAAATCTCCGCGGTCCACTATGGAATCCACTTCATACAACGCATCTTGATGCCCGAAGGAATCCCAATAAACACCGAAGTCATAGTCCTTGAAATTATATGCGTATCTAATTTGTACCTTTTTATTCTTAAAGCTTTGGGTAAAGGCGTCACCGAGCACCTTTTGAGCTTCTTCCGGCATCTGTTCGGGCAAACCAAGCTGATTTCCATATAGGTGATGCTCTCCCCAAAATCCGTAAATGCCCATTTCGATATAAGCAATTCTCGGGTCGTTGTCCCATGCTGCGCCCATTTTTTTAATCAGATTGACCGCTCTGTCGTAAAATTCCTGGCTGGTAAAATCGTATTTTACCATATCCTCAGGCCAGTATTCGTCGTTATTTACTCGGTCGCCACCCGGCCATACTAAATACACTCGCGGAATTATACGAATGTTTTTTTTGGGCATATCGCCCCATTTTTCGTTTGTGTAGTCGATAATTTCCTGTACGGTTGAGTCGGCATTTTTTTCGATCGCATTCCACGGCACGTAATCACGTATGGTCGTGATATATCCGTCTGTCTGGTCCATAAAGCCGCCTCTGAATCCGCACATAGGATTAGAAAAAGCGTCTTCATATTCCTTCGGCTCGACAAAAACCATATTAGAATCGCCGGGCTTTTCGCAGGAAGAAAGGGAAAGTGCCAATACTATGACCGCAACCAAAGCGGTGATTCTGACTAAATAATGTTTCATTTTATCCTACCTTGCATCGTAAAGTTTGGTTGATATTTCGCTTCAAAATATAGTAGTTGGAACGAATCTATATTTGAAACTTAAATATTTCCTACATTGTACAAAAATTTGATATCGATGTCAAGCCGAGAAAATACATCCGCGCATACTCGTCACCTGAAATAATGAAAAAACCGACCTCACTTAAATAAGCAAAGTCGGCTTAATTGCTTTAAATTGGACGGTAGGATTTGTAATGGTACCTGGCAACCGTCTACAATTAGGGAAGTCAAAAAAATAATTCAGAACGCCTTTATTCCTCCATCTGTTTACCGAGAAAGGTAGCGGCAACCTGAGCGAGTTTTACGTCGGTATCATCGGGCACGTAACTGTCATCGGGGAGAATGAGGGCAATCGAGCCACAAATATCACCTGCGCTGATGATTGGCATGGCAATCGCCGCTTTGTAATCAACCCCTTCGAGAGGGCTGACCGATTTCATATCGGCTGCCGTGCGTATAAAGGGTCGTCTTGCGTCGATAATGTCCTCGTATTCGGGTGTCAGTCGGCGTTCAAGCACTTCTTTTTTCGAAATCGCTCCGGCGGCGATACAGTGGTCGCGGTCACAAATGATGACCGACATGGGCGTCGATTTGATGAGTGATTCGGTGTAAAGTGCCGCAAAGTTTGACAATTCACCAATCGGCGAATACTTTTTAAAAATAACTTCACCATCCGCATCGGTATAAATTTCCAACGGATCGCCTTCACGAATCCTCATCGTTCTTCTAATTTTTTTCGGGATAACCACACGACCAAGGTCGTCTATTCGGCGTACAATACCAGTTGCTTTCATATATAAATTCTCCTTTAATTTCAAATCGTGATACTATTATTTGTGATTAAAGGCAATTTATACTGCAATAGTTTACTTTTGAAATGAAATGTGCTATAATAAAATTAGAGGTGGTAGTTTATGAGAAAAATCAAGTTTTGGATTTTAATTGTTGTGTTAGTTTTACTTGCTTTTGCTGATGGTTTACTAACCTTTATTAACACCCCTGATTTGTCTATGGAAGGAAACCCTTTGGTCGCAAGTCTAGGATTAGGGTGGGAAGCTTTAGCAATAGCAAATATTTTAGTTTTTATAAAATCCTTGCTTACACGACAAACTTAGGCTTTTATTTTAACAATAACAATTGAAGCGTTTTTGGGATGCTTTTTACTATATATACGAACAGCACACATTTCGTTATCCAATGCATCCTCGGAT
>JAFOCH010000136.1 GCA_017381395.1 Clostridia bacterium | reverse complement strand
GCATATTTGTCGGCGCCAATTTTATTAGCGTATTCCTCGGTGAGAACTGCGCCGCCGACAACAATTTTGCAAAGCGGGGCTTTTTCGCGGAGCTGTAAAATGGTTTCCTCCATCGACGAAACGGTGGTGGTCATGAGTGCGCTGAGTCCGACAAGCTGAGCATTGTTGTCAATTACCGCCTCGACAACCGATTCGGGTGGCACGTCCTTGCCCAAGTCGATGACCGAGAATCCGTAATTTTCGAGTATCAGCTTGACGATATTTTTGCCTATATCGTGGATATCGCCCTTTACCGTTGCGATGACGAAAACGCCCTTTGACTCGGCGGCATTTCCGCTCGACGCCATAGCGCATTTTATCCGCTCGAATGCCGACTGTGCCGCCTCGGCGCTCATGAGAAGCTGTGGCAGATAAACCGTCTTTTTCTCGAATCCCTCACCTACGCGGTTGAGTGCGGGGATTATCTCGTTTTCGACTATTTTAAGCGGATTTTCGCTTTTTAAAAGCTCGTCGGTAAGCTCGCGCGACCTTTCCCTGAATCCTTTTGCAATCGCCTTTTCGAGCTCGGAGCAGTATTCCTCGTTTGATGCCGTCCTTTCAATCGATGCAACCGAGGTCGCTTGCACGGTGAAGCTATCCGCCGCCGAAATATAATCGGTGCAATTAGCGTCGATTCCGTGCAGGGCTCGATAGCTGTAATAGGTTTTCATCATGTCGGGCGAATAAGGATTCATAATTGCCGCTGAAAGCCCATTTTCGAGGGCGAGGGCAAAGAAAACTCCATTCACCGCGTCGCGATTGGGCAGACCAAATGAAACATTCGATATGCCGAGCGAGGTATGGCAACCTAAATCGCGATTTATCCTCGTAAGTGCGTTAAGCGTTTCGACGGCGGCGAAATTATCCGCGCTGACCGTCATTGCGAGGGTATCAAAGATAATATCCTTTTTATCAATGCCGTATTTTTCGGCTGTTGAAAGTATCTTTTCGGCGATTTTTACCCTGCCGTCGGCCGTTTTTGGTATTCCGTTTTCGTCAAGGGTAAGTGCTACCACCAATCCTCCGTACTTTTTGACAAGCGGGAATATGGCTTCCATGACCTCCTGCTTGCCGTTGACGGAATTTATCATCGCCTTTCCGTTATAAAGACGGAGGGCTGTTTCCATTGCGGATATGTCTGAGGTGTCGATTTGAAGCGGAAGGTCGGTTACTGCTTGAAGCTCGGTGACCGCCGTTTTTAGCATTTCCTTTTCGTCTATATCGGGCAAACCGACGTTGACATCGAGAATATGCACACCCTTTTCCTGCTGATTTACACCTTCGTTGAGTATGTAGTTTATGTCCCTTTCGACAAGCGCCTGTTTAAAGCGTTTTTTACCCGTGGGGTTGATTCTTTCGCCAATGAGTATAGGAGATGAGCCGAATTTGACCGCATGGGTATATGACGATACGGCGGTAATATTTTTCGGCTCAATATGTACAGGGGTAAGTGCCGCTGCCCTTTCGCATACTGCACGGATATACTCGGGAGTGGTACCGCAGCAACCACCAACAACTCGGACACCCTCCCTTATCAGCTCGCAAACCTCGTCGGCAAATTCGTCAGCGGTGACGTCAAATACCGTCCTACCGTCAATCGATTTTGGCAGTCCTGCATTCGGCATGAGTAGGGTCGGGACGGATGCATTAGCGAGAATTTCCTTTACAATAGGTGTAAGCTGCTTTGGACCGAGTGAACAGTTGGCACCGATTGCATCGACGCCCATTCCTTCGAGCAGGGTCACCATTGCGGCAGGGTCGGCTCCCGTCATCAACTTGCCGTCGGCTCCGTAAACGTTAGAAACGATAATCGGCAGGTCACTGTTTTCCTTTGCCGCCAAAACAGCTGCCTTTGTTTCATGACTGTCGTTCATGGTTTCGATTATTATTAGGTCAGCTCCGTATTTTACACCGAGCTTGACCGTTTTTGCAAAAAGTGAAACGGCCTCCTCAAAATCAAGGTCACCGAGCGGCTTTAAAAGTCGGCCGAGAGGTCCTATATCGAGGGCAACAAATTTTTCCTTATCAGAAATGGAAAGTTCGCTCGCCTTTTTCGCATTATCAAACGCCGCGGAAATAATTTGGTCAAGCTCATTATCCGAAAACTTGAGCCCGTTCGCGCCAAAGGAATTGGCGCTGACAACGTTACTTCCCGCGTCAAAATACTCTCTGTGAATATCGGTTATCACGTCGGCGTGGGTCAAATTCCATCGTTCAGGAAGCTCGCCTACGGGCAATCCCTTTTCTTGCAAAAGGGTACCCATTCCGCCGTCGAGATAGACGATATTATTATTCAAAAAATCAGAAAATTTCATTCTTTTCCTCCGATTGTCAGCCGTCGATTTAACCCTAGTCGCAAAGACCTAAAAAGGCCGTTACCGACTTTGACGGCGACATAAAAAAGCTGTCATTTAAGGTCACGCCAATATTCTTTTCGCACGAAAGAAGGGCAAAAATTTCGCTCTGCAATTCAAGTGGCAGGTCGCCGTAGCCGGCACTAAAACGCGGCTTTGCCCTCTTTCCCATCTCGCGAGTAATTTGGTCACAAAAAGCATCGCAAACCGCCTCTACCCTTTCGGTACCGATGGCCTGAAAAAGTACCGCTTTTGACGGCATAATACGCTCATATTTCGCAATCAGTCGATCGAGCATTGCGCCAACCGTCGCGCAGAAAACTATTACCTCGCTACAACCCGAAAGAGTCTTTGCAAGGTCACTCGACTGTACCTTAAACACGCCGAAATCACATAAATTTCGGTCGATTTTTACACCAAGCTTGCAGTAGCAGACGCGATAGGAAAGCGACTTTTCCGCTTCGGCAAGGCAGTCGCAGAGCAGAGCCGATACCTCGTCATTATCTCCCCTACACCCTGCATAGCGGAGTATTTCCTTATCCGAAACGGGTGGACGGTCAAGGCACTTTGTCAATACAGTACAGCTCATTTGCCCAAAATATCCGACAGATTGCTCTGAATTTTTGCCGCGATGTCGGGCTTGTTCATTGAATAAACGTGGACGTTGGTGATATTATTGGCATAAAGGTCGATTATTTGGTCGGTGGCATAGGCAATTCCCGCCTGCTTCATAGCGGCAGGGTTGCTGCCGAATTTATCGACCAAACTCTTAAACCTTTGCGGCATAAACGAGCCAGAAAGCTTGATTGCCCTCTCTACCTGATTTGCGTTTGTGATAGGCATAATTCCCGGAATTACGGGGACGGTTATACCCGCCTCGCGAATTTTATAAAGGAAGTTATAAAGCAGATTATTATCAAAAAACATCTGGGTTGTGAGAAAATCGCAACCTGCCTCGACCTTTTCTTTAAGTCGCTTTATGTCATCCTTTTGAGTAGCGCTTTCGGGGTGAATTTCGGGGTAACAAGCACCACCGATGCAAAAATCGGCATTGACACTTTTTAGCTCGTGGATGAGGTCGATGGCATACTTATAGTCCCAGCCGCTGCGGTCGGCATCCATAAGCTCGGCGGGAATATCTCCCCTGAGCGCCATAACGTTGGTTATGCCTGCCTCCTTGATTTGCTCAATCTTTTCCCTTACGGTTTCTCTCGTCGATGAAACACAGGTCAAATGAGCCAAGGTCGGTACGCCGTAAAGCTCCTTTATACTCTTTGCTATGTCGAGGGTGTATTTGCTAGTGCCGCCACCTGCTCCGTATGTAACGCTCATAAATGCAGGTTTAAGCTTTGCAATTTCCTCTGTCGCTTCCTTTACGCTTTCAAAGGCGGTCTCGGTCTTTGGCGGGAACACCTCGAAGGAAAGAGAAAGCTGCTCTCTGTTAAGCAAGTCAATTATCTTCATCTAAATACCCCATTTGGTCAATTTCTTTATTTCAATATGATACACCCGTCGGCTCCATAAAGCAACACGATGTAAAAGATTTTTTCCCTAAAATTAGTCGTCGATTAGAGTTACGAGCTGGTCAAAGGATTTTCTCTTTTTATCTCGCAACTTGTCATCGGGATGGGCATAGCCTACGGTAATCACCAGTCGGGCATCTCCGTCAAGTCCGCAAATGTCCATCACCTTTTTATTATCAAGCCAACCTAAAATGCAGGTCGAAAGTCCCTGAGCAGTTGCTTCGGCGGTGAGATATGCCGCCGCGATGCCGATGTCGATTGAGCGGTAGTCGTTATTTTTCAGCTTTGCGCCGATTGCCGCAGTTTTGACATACGGCTTTTCGGATATTACAATGATTACGGGAGCGTCAAGCGAAAATTTATTAAGTCCCATTGAAACGGTCGCCTTTGCTACCAATTTTGCCTTTTTACCCGTGAGCACGGTGAAATGATAGGGCTGACCATTACAGGCCGAGGGTGAAAGAATGGCCGCATCAAGTATTGCTCTGATTTTTTCCTCCTCGGCAGGTCGAGTGCTGTCATAGTTTCGGCAGGATTGACGCGTTGTTGCAATTTCGGTAAAATTCATTTAAGGTTGACCTCCCCTTTTTTACAATAAAAACACATACTCAGTATAACACACCTGCAATTTTACCACAAGAAAAAGTGTAAAAACACCACTTAATACGATTTTTTTACCGCTTAGATAAAAATACAACACAAAATTTTTTAATCTGATATAATCAAAAATGCAAGGAGGGTTTGACGTGAAATTCAAGCTCATTATTGATAAAAACGCCGAGGAATGTGTTACCGCCATTTGTCACGAAAGGTCGGCTATCATCGACCAAATCGAATCGATTATTCAAAACCAAAGCAATGACGAAGGCATTATTGGCTATGCCGACGACGAGTTTAAGAAAATTGAATTCGAAAATATCGAAGTCATTTACGTCGAGGGTGGAAAAACCTTTGCTACTCTGGACGACAAAAGGACATACCGCATTAAGCTACGTCTTTACGAAATCGAAAATCTGCTGCCGCCGAATTTCAAAAAGCTGAGCAAGTCGGTTATAGGTAACATGAAAAAAATTGACAGATTCTCGAGCACTTTTACGGGTGCGGTGGATGCCGTTTTTAAATGCGGACGAAAGGAATTCGTTTCAAGGCGTTGCTTGGCCGAAATTAAAAGGAGGATAAAAAAATGAAAAGATTTGTAAAAGAATTTATTAAAAGAGGGCTTCTTTGCGCCGCGGGAGGTCCGATTATAATGGCGGCAATTTATCTCATTCTCGGTTATTCAGGAGTGGTCGATACCGTTTCGGTCACAAAAATCGGAGTAGAAATATTGACGGCGACCTTAATGGCGTTTATTGCGGCAGGAATTACGGCAATTTATCAAATCGAGCGCATTTCCGCCTTTACCGCCGCGCTCATTCACGGAATTGCACTCTATCTCGATTACATCATATTCTATCTTATCAACGGTTGGCTCAAAAGCAATATCGAAGCAATCGGCATTTTTACCGCCGCTTTCGTTGGCGGATATGCAGTAATTTGGCTGATTATTTACTTGATTACAAAAAAAGAAGTAAAAGAGCTCAACAGCGAAATAGGAAAATAAATAGATTACCGCATCTTGATTACAAGGTGCGGTAAATTTTGGTATTTTTTTATTACATATATTTACAAATCGTTAATAATTTCCGCAACACGAACAAAACAAATCGTGCTATTCTACCTTTGTTCGAGCCAATCGAAAGTGTGTTTAGCATGTATATTATTAAAAACGCGTTTAAATGTATTGGTCGCAGTCGCGGTCGAAATATCCTTATCGGCGTCATCGTTTTTGTAATTGCTGTTTCCGCTTGTATCGGACTTTCCATTCGTCAAGCGGCAGAAAACGCAAAAAGCGAAACGCTGGAAGGACTCACCATCACCGCAACAATTTCCTTTGACCGCCAAAAATCCATGAATGATATGATTAGCGGAGATAACGGCGACATTTCGGAAAATGGCAGACCGTCATTTGACCGCGATAAATTCTCTGATTTTATGGGCGAAAGCTCCTCACTCACCCTCGACGAATACAAAAAATATGCAGAGGCCGAATCGGTAAGGGATTTTTATTATTCGATTTCCTCTTCGTTTAACGGAAATGACGACTTTTTACCCGTAAGCAATGATACCACCTCGGAGGATGAAGATACTTCGTCCTCAAACGAAAGCGGTTTCGGAATGAACGGCTTTTTTCAGCCGCCGGATGACAAACGAAATCAGATGATGGGTGCTCAAAGCGACTTTACCGTTGTCGGATACAGCAGCGAAAGTGCCATGACATCCTTCATCGACGGAACGGCAACCATCGTTGACGGCACAGTTT
>JAFOCH010000135.1 GCA_017381395.1 Clostridia bacterium | reverse complement strand
CCCTCTATTTTATCATAATCTATCAGATTTTTTGCTAATAAATTATTAACTTTATCGGCCGAAATCAGCTCACTTTGGAGCGAAATTTCGCCAAATGTCACGCGTTTGTTAACAAAGTCATAACACGGTGTGACGGTAATATTTTTTGTTTCTTTGCCATAAATGACAAGTTGATTACCCTTTACCTCAGCAAAAAGTCCGCCGTTTAATTGGCATTTGCCCTTTTTATCCTTAATAAGCTTTACAACCGAGCCGATATGCTCGCTGTCGGGCATTGAGTCATTTTCGTTAAGTATGATTTGAACTGCCCTGGTCAGTACCGAAATATGCAAGTCGGCTAATCGTTCGACGTCATACCCTTTGTCCGATTTTGCCAAGCTTAACGCATCGAAAGCGAGGCCGTCAACCAAATCGTTCACGTCATTCATTGCCGACGTAAAGCGGTAAAAGCTATCCCCTGCCGCCGAATTTATCTCCTTTAACACGGGGATAACATTATGACGAATGCGGTTTCGCGTATATTCATCGGTCAGATTACTACTGTCGGTGACAAAGGAAAGTCGGTTTTTTTCGCAATATTCCTCAATTTCGGCACGCGTACACATAATAAGCGGACGAATGATATTATCCCTGACGGGAGGGATTCCGCAGCCGCCCTTTATTCCCGAGCCGCGTGTGAGATTGAAAATAACCGTTTCGATATTATCGTCGGCCGAATGGGCGGTTGCGATTTTACCCTTTGCGTTTCTTTGCAAAAAGTCGTATCTCACCCGTCGGGCACATTCCTCGATGCCCTCGCCTTTTTTCGCAAGCGACGGAATATCGGCAGATTCGCAAACAAGCTCAACACCCAAATCGTCGCACATCTTTCGTACAAAATGCTCGTCGCGATCCGATTCGTCACCGCGCAATTTATGATTAAGATGGGCGGCGGTTACGTTAAGCGAATATTTTTCGCCAAGCTGAACGAGTGCGTGTAAAAGCGCAGTGGAATCGGCTCCGCCCGAAAGGGCTACCGTTATGCTGTCACCCTTTTGAAAAAGGTTGTAGCGCTGCGCCGTCTTTTCGATTTTATTCAACATTGGTTGCCACCGAAGTAAATCGGGTATGCTCGCCGTCCCAATAAAGCGGAACGTCACCCGTACGTCCATGACGATTCTTTGCTACGATGCAGGTCGCCTTGTGCTCGTCAACATACTGCTCTGGGTCATTCTTTTCGGTGTCGTAATAATGCTCACGATAAAGGAAAAGAACGATGTCGGCATCCTGTTCGATTGAGCCCGAATCTCGAAGACTTGCAAGTCCGGGACGATGATTCTTTTTATCAGGACCTTCGCCGCCACGGTTTAGCTGTGCGGCACAGATAATGGGAACGTTAAGTTCCTTTGCCATATTCTTTAAATTCTGGGTAATGTCGCCAATGATTTGCGCCTGATTATCCGTCTTTTTGGTCGATGCCATGAGTCCGAGATAGTCGATAATTACCAGGTCAACCTTATCCATTCGGCGCAACTTTGCCTTCATCTCGTTTACTGTAATTCGGGTGGTCTGGTCAACGTAAATCTCTGCCTTTGACAGAATTTCGGTCGCCTGAACGAGATTTGTCCATTCGCTGCCCTCAATCTTTCCTGTACGGAGCTTTTCGCTCGAGATGCACGCCTCTGCCGAAAGAAGTCGCTGCGCCAACTGATCACGCGTCATTTCGAGTGAGAAGAAACAAACCGTCTTTTTCTCCTTCAAGGCAACGTGACGGGCAATATTAAGCGCAAACGATGTTTTACCCATACCGGGTCGAGCGCCGAGAATAATCAGGTCGCTCTTATTGAGTCCCGTAAGCATATCATCAAGCGCGTTTATTCCGCAAGGGATTCCGATATAGTCGCCGCGAGTTTCCTCGTTATTGAGGCAGTCGATTCGGTGAATGGTTTCGTTGCGGAGAACATCGCGAATGTGAACAAGGCCCGAGGTTTCTCTACCCTTTCGGATATTATAAATATTCTCCTCTGCTCGTTCGATAAGCTGGGTAGATGTACCCGCATTATCCTCGATGTCGGCGAGAATGGTCTGTGCCGCCTGCATAAGTGAACGGGTATAATATTTTTCCTTTACGATGGAAATGTAAGCATCCAGATTAGCTGCGGTGGGTACCAACTGAACAAGCTGGGTAATATACGCCTTTCCGCCTGCGTCGTCATATACTCCGCGTTCCTTTAACTCGTTTAAAACGGTGACAGGGTCGATAACCCTATTGAGCGCGTACATATCCGACAGAACATTATAAATTTCCTGATGCTGATGTATGTAAAAATGCTCTGTTTTAATACTTCCGCTGAGCTTGTCCATGCTTTCGGGTGCGATAAGCACCGATCCGAGTATTGATTGCTCCGCTTCTGCGCTAAACGGGGTGATATTATTACCCAGTAAATCAAAATTACGATTGTCAGACATAATTAAACCTCTGAAATAATTTATTTATCCTCAAAGATGGGTGTTTTTTACGCTACGACTACGCTTACGGTAATGCTTGCCACAATGCCGTTATAAAGCTTTACGTCGGCGGAATATTCTCCTGCCGCCTTTATATCGTTTACCGAAATCTTTCTCTTATCAACGTCGACGGCAAACTGCTTCTTTATCTCGTCGGCAATTTCCTTTGACGTAATTGCGCCGTAAAGCTTACCCGATGCGCCTGCCTTTGCCTTTATAACCACAGTCTGCTTATTGATTTTGTCGCAGATTGCCTGTGCCGCCTTTTTATCCTCGGCGATGTGAAACGCCTTTGATTCCTCGCGGTTTTTAAGCTCGGTCATCGCCTGAGCGTCGGCGTTTATTGCTAAATTACGCGGAAATAGAAAGTTGCGAGCATAGCCGTCGGATACGGTTACCATTTCGCCCTTTTTGCCCTTTCCCTTTACGTCTGCTGTAAGTATAACCTTCATAAGTATTTATCTCCTTGAAACTAATTATTTTTGTTCCTCGCGGTATTTGTCGATTGCCGCCGCAAGCTGTCGTACCGCGTCGTCCATATCGCAATCGGCAAGCTGTGCAGCCGCCATTGTTAAGTGGCCGCCACCGCCGAGCGTTTCCATTATAAGCTGTACGTTAATTACCCCTAATGAACGGGCGGAAATATTGATTATATCGCCCGAATGGAATAAAACGAATGATGCGTGAACACCATTTATTCCGAGCATTTCGTCAGCCGCCTGCGATGCCGCTATGCGAACGTCCTTGTCAAGCGACTCGGTTCGCGAAATGGCACAGTCGCCGTAAACGTGCGCGTCGGCAATAATCGACGCACGTTCCTTATACACGTTAAAGCCACTTTTGAAAAAGCCCTTTACCGTGACGGTTGAAGCACCACAATTTCTAAGAAACGCCGCCGCCTCAAAGGTTCGCGCCCCTGCGTGAAGGACAAAGTTGCGGGTGTCGAGCATTATTCCCGAAAGAAGCGCCTCTGCTTCGACCTTTCCTATTCGGGGCTGGATGTACTGCACAAGCTCGCTGACAAGCTCGCAGGCACTCGACGCGTACGGGTCGTGATAGAATATAACCGCATTGTCGATATAATCAACCGTCTTTCTATGATGGTCGATGATTACGGTCGCGGTACAAGCGTCGTACAATTCGGGGCAATCGAGGAAACTTCGTCTATGCGTATCGCAGATGATAAGCATGGTTTTTTTAGTTACCATTGCGAGTGCCTGTTCGGGCGAAATTACGCAACCCTCGTCCCCATTTTCTTCTACATAATCAATAAGCTGGGTGCAGAGAGCAGTGTCACGGTTGACCACGACATTTGCCTCCTTGCCCATTGCGGTAATTGCGCTATACATTCCGTAGCAGGAGCCGAAGCTGTCCAAATCGGCAAATCGGTGGCCGACCAAAAGAACTCGGTCGGTATCGGCGATAAGTTCCTTTAACGCCGAGGCAACAATTCGTGTACGTACCCTCGTTCTCTTTGACGAGGTGGAGGATGCCCCGCCGAAAAATTCGTAATCGTCATCCGTCTTTACCGCTGCCTGGTCACCGCCGCGTCCAAGCGCCATATCAAGCGCCTGACGGGCAATATCCTCGCATTCAAGTACACTTTCGCTTCCGTGACCGACGCCAATCGAAAGGGTTGCATATCCCCTTTCGCCAAAGTCGATTGAACGAACCTCTTTGAGAATGTCAAATCGGTCACTAATGGCTAACGAAAGAAAATATTCGTCAGTGACGAGGAGGTAGCTATCGGTCGAAAGCTTGTAATACATACAGTCAAGCTTTGCCGCATAGTCCTCAATTTTTTTACTTATCGCAGAAACGATTTCTGCCTTTTCACTATCCCTTGCTCCGCGCTGAAGCTCCTCTAAATTGTCAATGGTCACGAGCATTACAACGGGCAAGTTGTCGTTATAACGCTTTACCAAATTTTCGTACTCGGTCATATCGACAAAGTAAAGTATCATTCCGCCGTCATACGCCTTTGACCCGTAGACACGGTAGAATTTATCGTCAAGCGCAATATCGACAAAGCCATTTTTGACGCATTTTAACTGCTCGGGCGTGATGATAACGTCGACTCCGCAGCCGTAAATATCCCTACCCTGCGAAATATCGTTACGAAATGCGGAATTGTACCAAATTATTTCGTCATCCTTTATCACGATGGCAGGCATACGAAGCCGCTCCATAAGCTTTGACCTACCGCCCGTCTGTCTTTCGACCAGGTCGATAAACTGCTTTAAATGATTCTGGCGATTGATATAAACAACGAAAAAGGCAACAGCACAACCGATGGTCAAAATGAGCCCCACGATTGCCGCCGTTTGACTATATATACCGACAAAAAGCGACATTATCAGCATCAGCCCTGTTAAGACCGCTACCGTGATAACAAACGCTTGTTTAAACTTTTTCATATCCCTTTCGCCTCCCTTTTTTCTCTTTAAATAGGTTGAACGAGTGAAATTTATAAAAAAACTAGATTTCCATTATGATTGGCAAAATCATGGGTGAACGCTTTGTCTTTTCGTACAAATAGCGTGAAAGCTCGTCTCTCACCTTTTGCTTAATCGTGGGCCAATCTCGACCTTGATATGAGTCGAGAACGTTGCAAATAACCCTTCTTGCCTCGTCGATGAGTTCCTCCGATTCGCGAACATAGACAAATCCGCGTGTGACGATGTCGGGTCCTGCCAGAATACCGCCCGAAACGCTGTCGATTGTCATTACCGCAACGATAAGTCCGTCCTCGGCGAGATGCTTTCTGTCCTTTAATACGATATTGCCGACGTCGCCTACTCCATAGCCGTCGACAAGCATTCTGCCCGACGGTACCGAGCCGATAATCTTTACTCCCGACTCGCTAACCTCGACGACGTTGCCGATTTGAGCGATAACAATATTCTTTTTATCCATTCCCATCGACTGCGCGATTTTTGCATTCTTGACCAGATGCTTGTACTCGCCGTGAAGGGGCATATAATATTTCGGCTTTGTGAGAGTTTGAATGAGCTTTATTTCCTCGGCGCAGGCGTGACCCGAAACGTGAACGTCGTACATTCTTTCGTATATTACCTCGGCGCCCTGCTTCATAAGCTCGTTTACTACCCTCGATACCGTTTTTTCATTTCCGGGGATGGGAGTTGCCGAGATTATGATAAGGTCGCTCGGGCCGATATCAACGTTTCTATGGTCAGAAAATGCCATTCGGTGAAGGGCCGACATAGGTTCGCCCTGTGAGCCGGTGGTGATTATTACAATTTCCTCGGGGCGATACTTTCGTATCATGTCGATACTGATAAGCACGCCGTCAGGTACGTTGAGATAGCCGAGTTCGCTCGCAACCGATACAACGTTTATCATACTTCTGCCGAGAACGGCTACCTTTCGCTTGCAGCGAACCGCCTCGTCGATTATCTGCTGAATTCGGTGAATATTTGACGAAAAGGTTGCTACGATAATGCGCTTGTTATACGCGTGCGAAAACAGATTCTCAAATGTTCCGCCGACAACCCTTTCGCTCGGGGTAAAGCCGGGACGCTCCGCATTGGTCGAATCGACCAAAAGCATTGTGACCCCTTGCTTACCGAGCTCGCTCAGTCGAGCAAGATTCATTACCTCGCCATCAATTGGCGTTGAATCAATCTTAAAATCTCCTGTATGAACATACACTCCGCCAGGACAGCTTATCGCAAAGCCGACCGCATCGGGAATAGAGTGATTAACGTGGATAAATTCGACGTCGAAGCAACCTGCTTTTACGTGGTCAGACGGACTGCATACGCGAAGGTCACCCTGAATTCCGTGTTCCTTTAACTTACCCTCGACCAAGCCGAGTGTGAGTCGCGTACCGTAAATGGGAAGCGAAACTTCCTTTAAAAGATACGGGATTGCGCCGATATGGTCCTCGTGTCCGTGGGTGATAAAGAGGCCCTTTACCCTATCGATATTCTTAACGATATAGCTAAAATCGGGGATAACAATGTCGATTCCGGGCAGATCGTCATCGGGGAATGCCATTCCACAATCGACGATTATTATATCGTCACCGCATTCGTAAAGGGTGATATTCTTTCCAATTTCTTCGAGTCCGCCGAGAGAAATGATGCGGACAGGCTGGGTAATCTTATTCTTTGTCTTGCCACCCGACTTTTTGGAAGCGGTTGACTTTTTCGATTTTGTTGATTTTTTAGTTTCCGCCTTTTTTGATGAAGTGGATTTTTGCGATTTTGATTTTTCCGATTTTTTAGACCCGGCTTTTTTCGATTTTTGGGGCTTTTCAGGTGTAATCTTTCCGTAAATGGCGGTTTCGTTGATTTCTGCTACCGCTTTTTTAAGCTCGTTTTTACCCTTTGACTTATTTTTTTGATTTTTATTTGTGCCGTTTGAGTTACGGCTGCGCTTTACTTGCTTATTCTGTTGCGCCATATAGTTCTCCTTTTCTGTCGCTGTGCCGACCGATAAAATAATATGCACAGTTAATACTTTCGTATATATCGGGCGGATTTTAGCCCCTGTCGTTTATAAATAAATTCAGTCACTTTTTTTGCTCGTAAATAATTATAATTAAATAATATATAATGCTATTACCCCTATTTTGATATTATATTGTACTCTATATATTAAACATTGTCAAGGAAAGCACCCCCTTTTTTAGCAAAAATATCCTACACGGTCTATTATGGCTTGAGATGGCGTTTTTTAATCAAGCAGATGATGTCATTTTGTGCCGATAGATTGCGATTTTTGCAGTATTGCCAAGCGGATAAAATTAGTGTATAATAAAATATTATATCACTTTGGAGTGTCATTTATGGTATCGAAGCTATATAGCATAGGCGTTTTTGGCATAGAAACGTTCACGGTCGAGGTCGAAGCCGATATTTCGGTGGGTTTGCCCGGCTTTGACATAGTCGGATTGCCCGACACGGCGGTAAAGGAGTCACGCGGTCGAGTTCGCTCGTCGGCGAAAAATTGCGGTCTTGAATTTCCCGTCAGCCGAGTGACAGTCAACCTTGCCCCTGCCGACGTAAAAAAAGAGGGTGCAATTTACGACCTGCCCGTGCTGATGGCAATTCTTTCGGCGGCTGGTCAGATTTCGGCCGACCTTAGCGATACCGCATTCATCGGCGAGCTTAGTTTAACGGGTGAAATACGTCCCGTTTGCGGACTTCTCGCTATGGCAATCCACGCAAAAAACAGCGGTTTCAAGCGCTTTTTTATACCAAAGGGAAATGCCGCCGAGGCATCGGCCGTAAGCGGAATTGACATCATCCCCGTGTCCAATCTGGTCGAGCTGATGGAAACGCTCGTCGGTACCAGAGAAATTTCTCCCGTAAAGCCCGAGGACTATCCCGACACATCGATCGAGGAATACCCCGACTTTGCCGACGTAAAGGGGCAACACGCCGCAAAATCAGCCATCGAAACGGCTGCGGCAGGCGGTCACAATATTCTCCTCATCGGGCCTCCCGGCTCGGGTAAAAGTATGCTTGCAAAGCGCATACCGTCAATTCTGCCCGAAATGACCTTTGACGAGCAGATCGAAACTACAAAAATTCATTCTATTGCAGGGGTTTTGCCAAGTGGAGTGCGACTGATACGCAATCGTCCCTTCCGCTCACCCCATCATACAATTTCACCCGCGGGACTTTCGGGCGGCGGTACAATTCCGCGACCGGGCGAAATTTCACTTGCCCACGGTGGCGTTCTTTTCCTCGACGAATTGCCCGAATTTTCGCGCACCTCACTCGAGGTTTTGCGTCAGCCGCTCGAAGATGGCAAGGTGCATATCACCCGAGTTGCCGGCTCGCTCAGCTATAACTGCTCGTTTATGCTCGTTGCGGCGATGAATCCTTGTCCCTGCGGCTATTACGGCCATCCGACAAAGGAATGCACCTGCTCACAGCGGTCGGTGTCGAGCTATCTGGGACGAATTTCGGGTCCCCTTTTGGACCGAATGGATCTGCATATCGAGGTGCCGCCCGTAGATTTCGACTCGCTAAATGATTCGTCACGAGGCGAAAGCTCGGCTCAAATCAGAGCCCGTGTGAACAAGGCGAGAAAAATTCAACAGCAGCGATTTGAGGGCACCTCGGTCACCTGTAACGCGCGAATGAGCTCAAAGATGCTCAACGAATACTGTCAAATGACCGACGATGCAAAAAAATCGCTCAAAGCCGCATTCGAAAAGCTGGATATGTCGGCTCGAACATACGACAGAATACTGAAGGTGGCTCGTACGGTAGCCGATATTGATTCGAGCGAAGTCATCACCTCGGCTCACATTATGCAGGCGGTTCGATTTCGCAGTTTAGACAGAAAATACTGGAATCACGGATAACTTTTTTAAGGAGAAAAAATGGATAAAATCAAGGTTTTGGTTGCTATGAGCGGCGGTGTCGACTCCTCTGCGGCAGCCGCACTTTTAATCGAACAAGGATATGCCGTTTCGGGCGCTACAATGCAAATCTGGAGCGAGGATGAAATCAGCCGTGGCATTGGCTCAAATGAAGCTGTTACCGACGCAAAAAAGGTAGCGGCTCAGCTTGGAATTGAGCATTTCACCTTTGATTTTAGCGCGGAATTTAAGGAAAATGTTATTGCTCCTTTTATCAGCGATTACCTTTCGGGACGGACACCCAATCCCTGCATTTTTTGTAACAAAAGTATGAAGTTTGGACTCTTTCTCGAAAGGGCTCTGAAACTGGGTTTTGACTACATCGCAACGGGTCATTATGCGAACATTTTTGAGGACGAGGACGGCTATCATTTGTCGCGTTCGGCATATGACAGCAAGGACCAAACCTACGTGCTTTATAACATGAATCAGCACATTTTATCCCACCTTTTACTCCCCGTCGGAAACATGGAAAAGAGCGAAATCAGAGCGTATGCCGAAAAGGCCGAAATCGAGGTTGCAAACAAACCCGATTCACAGGAAATTTGCTTCATAGAGGATGACGATTACGCCCGATACATCAAGGAAAACAGTGATTATGAGGATAAAATCGGTGACTTTATCGACCACAAAAGCGGAAGCGTTTTGGGCAAGCATAAAGGCATAATTCACTACACAATCGGTCAGCGAAAAGGGCTTGGAATCGCCCTCGGTGAGCCACGATTTGTCACCGAAATCGATGCCGAAAATAACCGCGTTATTCTCGGCTCAAACGATGACACTTTTTGCTCGTCACTTATCGCTGAAAAGGTGAATTTTATAAGCGAAAAATCACTTTCAGCACCTACCCGTTTTACAGCAAAAACGAGGTATAGCGCAAAACCCTCCGACTGCACCGTGACACCACTCGAAAACGGGCTTTTCAGCGTCAAATTCGATAGTCCTGTCAGGGCAATTACACCAGGTCAATCGGTAGTTTTTTATAACGAAAACGAGGTTATCGGCGGCGGAATTATATCAAAGCGCGATTGACAAAATAAATTGGCGGTTGTATAATGTAAGAACCACATTGTTTGCGGAGTAAAAAATGTATAAAACTCATAAGCCCAGCGCCTCTCTGCTGGAAGTAATGAAAAAATATAACATTGCGGCCGACGAAATCCTTACTGTTACATGTACGGATCTTTCTCTCGACTGCAATTTTGTTTTTAGTTGGCTCGTTTTGACCAAAAAACGGGTCTATTTTCTTTTTTCAAACTCGCAAATAAATGACATTGACCATTTGGCGGGGCACGACGGACGAAACGATCTGCCGAGTAACGTCAGGGTTGAGTATTACGGGCTTGACGAGATTGATTTGGTCGAAATTTCGCACATTGCGGCAGGTGGAATTATCAGCGTAGTTATCGATGGCAAGGCCAAAAAAATATGTGCCGCAAGTGCCACCTGCTTAAAGGGTGCATTCACCTTTTCACAATGCGTAAGCCTTGCAAAAAAAGGTGAATTTGAACAGATAAACGAGCTGTTTAGTAAGGGCAAAAAGGCCAAAGAGGTATGTAAAAAATGCGGTACCCCTTTTAAAGATTACGGAAACAGAATTTGTCCCAAATGTCACGGCAAAATGCCGTCGCTCATTCGACTTTTTAAATACTTTCTTCCGTATAAGGCGGCCGTTTTTACGGTACTGCTTTGCGTTGGGTTGACAAGTCTTTTAAGTCTGGTTTCGCCCTATCTCAGCGGAAAGGTACTTTACGGTCGAATTCTCGAAAATAAGTTAGGTGTGACCGAGCTTTTCGGCGAAGGGTTTAAGGTTGCGACCGCGCTGCTTATTATTGCGGTGACCATCTTTTTGACAAAGGTTGTCGGTCAGGCACTTTCGGCCATTCAAAATATTTCGGTGGCAAAAATCGTCCCCTACGTAGTAAATGAGATTAAAACGGGCATTTTTAACGTTATGAGTAAGCTATCGATCGGCTTTTTTCAAAAGCGAGAAACAGGCGGTCTGATGACAAGAGTACTTGACGATGCCGAGCAGGTAACAAACGTATTTATCGAAGACGTGCCGCGACTGATGGTTGACTGTATCACCATTATTGGAGTTGCCGCCGCTGTGTTTGTAATCAGCTGGCCTGTTGCCATTGCCGCGCTTTTATTTATCCCGCTGTCGAGCTTGATTACCATTCGCGTACTGCCTAAATTACACGTGTTTTTTAATAAAAGATTTACCGCATCGCGCAATATGAATTCGCACATAAACGATAATCTCACGGGTGCCAGAGTTGTACGCGCATTCGGTCAGCAGAATTCAGAAACCGAGCGTTTTCAAGCCCTTAACGAAAACGTGAAAGAGGCAGAATATAACATCGTAAGCGTACAAAACGAGCTTTATGCCGCATATCACCTGGTCGAAAAGATAGGTGTTTTTGCCGTATGGGGTCTGGGCTCGTTTATGATAATGAAAAGCTTTGACTTCAACTATGCCGATATTATCACGCTAATCGGCTATATTGGAATGCTAAACGGACCGGTAAATAATATTTCAAAGGCACTGCGTCAATGCGCAAACTGTCTGAACAGCTCACAGAGAATATTTGAAATCCTCGACTCCACGCCCGATGTTATCGAGGCCGAAAATCCTATTTCTGCCGAAAATATCAAGGGTAGTATAAAGGTCGAGAACGTTACCTTTGGCTATGACAAGGATAAGCCGGTGCTGAATAACCTGAGCGTTGAAATCGAAGCAGGTAAAATGCTGGGCGTTGTAGGTCGCTCGGGAGCAGGAAAAACTACCCTGTTATGCCTTCTTTCGCGACTTTATGACACCGATGAAGGTAACATTTTTATCGACGGAGTAAACATCCGCGACTATAATCTACGCGAACTGCACCGAAAGGTTGCGGTGGTGTCGCAGGAAACGCATATTTTTATGGGCACGGTTGCCGAAAATATCGCATATTCAAATCCCGACATTCCGCGGGATAAAATCATTGACGCGGCTATGGCAGCGAGTGCGCACGACTTTATAGTAAAACTGCCCGACGGATACGATACGGTTATCGGCTCGGCAGGGCGCGAGCTTTCAGGCGGTGAAAGACAGCGAATTTCTATTGCACGGGCTATTCTTTCCGACCCAAAAATACTCATTCTGGACGAGGCAACCGCTTCAATGGACACCGAAACCGAGCAGAGTATTCAGCAGTCGCTCGAAAGACTGGCAAAGGGACGTACAACCATTTCGGTTGCACACCGACTTTCTACCCTGCGCAACGCCGACAAGCTGATTGTAATCGAAAACGGATTTTTAGAGGAATATGGCACCCATGAGGAGCTGCTTGCTAAAAAAGGAATATACCATCACCTTGCCGAATTGCAAGGCAAGGCACTGACGATAAAAGGAGATGAAGCCAAATGGTCGAGAGAGAACTTTTCACCGAGGGGACCGCACCCGATGGGACCGCCAATGGGACGCCGTCAGGGGCCGCCACCGATGCCGCAAGGACAGGGACCGAGAGGGCCAATGCCGCGAGGACCGATGATGTAGCCGAAATTTGCTATATTGACAGTAAAAATGCGCATTTTTCGCTGAATAAAGGCGGATTTATTTCGCTCGACTTTAACGGCACAAAATATGACCGCGTACTGATTTTTAGAGCATTTCCCTTTTCGGAAGCTAATCAGTTTCTGTCGGTCAGAGAGTCGGTAGGACGAAATGCCGAAATCGGAATTATAAAGAATTTGGACAATATAACTGAAGAAGAACGCGAGATTATTCTGCGCGACCTCAAGCTGCGCTATTTTTTACCTAAAATAAAGAATATTCGCAGTGTAAAATCCGAGCATGGACACTCGACCTTTTCGGTAGTGACCGATTATGGTTCGATGCGCTTTATCGTGCGTAGCTCTGGTGATGCCGTGACTAGACTGAGCGACAGTCGACTCATTTTCACCGACGTTGACGGCAACCGATTCGAAATCGAGGATATTAACAAATTAAGCAACGTCGAAATAAAGAAAATCAACCTATTTCTGTAACCGAAAGGATAAATCCATGAAGCTATTGTTTGAGCTGCCCGAGGGATATAAAAAATATATCGGCAGCGACGAGCAAATTAAATACTGTGCGCCATTCGATATTGGTGCCGACGGAAGAGCTGTCTATGACGGCTTTGTCGCCGTTACCGAAAGAAAAATTATCGTATTTGAGGGTGACGGTCAGCCGATGGTTTATCCCTTTGACGAAATTGACGGGGTTAAGTATCAATCGTTCATCGGTTGCGGTGCCTTTTCGGTAATAAAGGGCGGCAAATACATACGCATTGCAAGTTTTTCGATGCGGCACACACTGCGCTTTTCGTACATTGTAAAAGGGACAAAGGTGCTTTTACGCGGTGAAAACGAGCCGATTACAAGCCATGAAAAAGAGACCACCTGCCTCAAATGCGGCAGTCCCCTTCGCGGCTCCTCCACCTGTACAAAATGCGACGGCAAAAACGTTTCGTTGAGACGGTTTAAGCAGCTTTGCAGTCCGTATATTTGGCGGCTGATATTCATTTCGTTCGTTATGGTGTTGGTTTCCGCCTGCTCACTTTATACCCAGTCGGTTCAGCAGCAATTTATCGACAATACACTACGAAATCCATCTCCCGACAAAATGAACAAGGTGGTCATTTTTGTAATAACCATGCTGCTGCTCACTCTGTTTAACGTTGCGGTGACGATTTATAAAAACGTGCTTTGCGTCAAGCTTGGAACAAAAATCAGTATGGATTTACGTAGCCGCGTTTTTGACAAAATTCAGCATCTTTCGATGTCGTTTATTAACCAAAAGCGACCGGGCGAGCTGATGAACAGAGTAACCGGCGACACCTCGTCCATTCGCGAATTTATGGAACACGCATTCGGCAACCTGTTTTCAAACCTCTTTTCGATGATTGGTGCAGGTGCGCTGATGCTTATCATAAACTGGAAGCTTGCTCTGCTTTCGATTGCGTTTGTGCCAATTTGTCTAATTGTGACAAAGGCGTTTAATAGAAAAATGCATTCAATTTTCCGCTCGCAAGCCAATAAAAACGATAATCTCAAAAGCGGCCTCAACGACATTCTGAACGGAATAAAGGTGGTCAAAAACTACGGTCGCGAGGAAGAAGAATCGGCTAAATTTAAAAAGATGTCAAAGGCATTTGCCGATATTCAGTATAAGAATGAAACGTTTTGGGCTATCCTTTTCCCCTTCCTCACGCTTACCATGGGACTGGGGCTCAACTTTATTACATATTTCGGCGGAATAAGCGTACTGGGTAAAACAATGACGGCAGGTCAGCTTATGCAGTTTACCGCCTATGCGACCATGCTGTATTCTCCGCTCAACTGGATGATAAGCTTGCCGCGAATGATTATGCGAATGCTCATTTCGGTTGACAGAATATTCGACATTCTTGACGAGGAGTCCGAGCTTGACAGCGTCGGAAGCGTTAAAAAAGAGATTGACGGAAACGTGGAATTTAGGAACGTCACCTTTGGCTACAATGCCTGCGATATAGTGCTTGAAAACGTAAATCTGTCGGTCAAAAAAGGCGAAATGATTGGTCTGGTCGGCGCTTCGGGTGTAGGAAAATCGACCATGATTAACCTTCTGATGCGGCTATATGACGTAAACGACGGGCAAATTCTCATCGACGGCATCGACATTCGCGAATTCGACTCGCAGTCACTTCATTCTCAGATGGGCGTCGTTTTGCAAGAAACCTTTTTATTCGCGGGCAGTATTATGAATAACATCCGTTACGCAAAGCCCGACGCATCCTACGAAGAAATTGTCCGCGCGGCAAAAATAGCCAATGCGCACGATTTTATTTGCCGTCTCGACGACGGATACGATACCTTTATCGGCTCAAACGGAATGACCCTTTCGGGCGGCGAAAGACAGCGAATCGCAATAGCCCGAGCCGTACTTGCCAATCCGAAAATTCTCATTCTCGACGAGGCGACAAGCTCACTCGACAGCGAAAGCGAATATATGGTTCAGGAAGCGATTGAGCGACTGACGAGCGAGCGTACAACCTTTGCCATAGCCCACCGTCTGTCCACACTCCGTCACGCCGACCGACTGGTAGTTATCGGTCGCGACCATCATATCGAAGAGGTCGGCACACACGACGAGCTTATGGCGAAAAAGGGCACCTACTACGGACTCGTTACAGCGCAAAAGTCGCTGTTCAAGGTAAAAACAGAGATAGAATAATAGTTTTTTTGGTGGCGTTATTATGGTTTCTTTTTTGATTGCAATAATTTATGTAGCGTTTATCAGCTTAGGATTGCCCGACTCGATGCTCGGTGCCGCTTGGCCGGTAATGCACGGCGAAATTGGCGCCGACCTTTCGTATGCGGGAATAATCACCATGATTATTTCGGTAGGCACAATTGTATCGAGTTTGCTTTCCGACCGACTGACGCGAAAATTTAGCGCAGGAATGGTCACGGCGGTAAGCACTCTGATAATGGCGGTGGCTATTTTCGGCTTTTCTATCGGCGGCTCGTTTATCGAATTATGCATTTGGTCGATTCCCTACGGACTCGGTGCAGGGGCTATCGATGCGGCACTTAATAACTTTGTCGCACTGCATTATAATTCGCGGACAATGAGCTGGCTGCACTGCTTCTGGGGACTCGGCGCAACCATAAGCCCGTACATTATGGGCTACTGTATTACGGGCGGCTTCGGCTGGAGAAACGGATATTTTTCGGTTTCGATTATTCAGGCTGCCATTGCGGGACTGCTCTTTTTCAGTCTGCCGCTGTGGAAAAGAAAGGCGGCCGAAAACGCCGACACCAATGAATCAGACGCGTCCAAAAAGCCACTTGGAATCAGCGGAGCTATGAAATTAAAGGGGATACTTCCCCTTCTAATCGCGTTTTTTGCCTATTGCGCGGTTGAGCAGACGGCTATGCTTTGGTCGGCAAGCTATCTGGTTGAAAATCGCGGAATAGAAGCCGACGCGGCGGCAAAATTTTCGTCATTCTTCCTTATTGGTATAACGGTTGGACGATTTTTATCAGGTATCGTTGCCGACCGACTGGGTGACAAGGCGCTCATTCGTTTGGGTACATACATCGTTATTTTCGGCACTCTGCTCGTTTTAATCCCAATAAGCAGTACGGTTGCGCTGATTGGACTTATCATAATTGGATTTGGCTGTGCGCCAATTTACCCCTCGATTATCCACTCGACACCCGACAATTTCGGCAAGGAAAATTCCCAGGCGATTATCGGTATTCAAATGGCGGCGGCATATATGGGAATTACCTTTATGCCGATGCTTTTCGGCTTTATCGCATCGGTGACGGATATTGCCGTTTTCCCCTTGTATCTACTCGTAATTACAGTATTTATGCTAATTATGATTGAGCGGCTAAACAGCATTATGAAGGCAAAAAGTGAATAAAAAATAGCAAAAGCGGAGTAAAATGAACTCCGCTTTTTTTAATAGTTGATTTATATGACAAGAATGTGATATAATAAGACAAATTTTAATGGAGGTTGTCGAAATGGCAAAAAAGACATTTGTAATTGAAAATGGCATCCTGAAAAAATACAACGGGTCCGCTAGTACCGTCATCATCCCCGATAACGTCACAAGCATTGGTGACGAGGTTTTTATGGGCCGTACTAATCTGAAAAGCATTACCATTCCGGCAAGTGTGACAAATATCGGTTATAGAGCTTTTTACGATTGTAAGAGCTTGGCCGACAAGGATGGTTTTGTCATTGTTAGAGGTGTATTATACAATTATTTCGGCGAAGCGAACAACGTCACCATTCCAAATGGAGTAACAAGTATTGATGGATGGGCTTTTCGCGGATGCGACAGTATCAAAAGCATCGTGATTCCCAACGGTGTCACCAGCATCGGCGTTCATGCCTTTGCCTATTGTCGTGCGCTCTCGGATATTACCATTCCGAGCAGCGTAAAAGAAATTGGTTCAGGAGCTTTTCTTGATTGCAATCGTCTAACCGACATTACAATTCCTTACGGGGTTAAAAGCATTGGTCCGGAAACCTTTTGTAATTGTATAAAGCTCAAAACTGTTAATATTCCACACAGTGTAACCAACATCGATCATTGGGCATTCTCCGGTTGCTGCGAACTACAAGGCATCACTATTCCCGACAGTGTAAAAGGGATTGGCAGCAAGGCCTTTAAGGACTGTGTGAAGCTAAAAGAAGCCGTCATCCCCGACAGTGTCACAAGCATTGGGCATTGGGCATTCCGCGGTTGCAAAGCTTTGGCGGACAAGGATGGTCTGGTAATTGTAAAAGGTACGCTATACGATTATTTTGGAAAGGATACCGACGTCATAATCCCTGTTGGTGTCACAAACATTGGAAATTGGGCTTTCCGCGGATGTAACAACCTTACAAGCGTTACTGTTCCGAATGGCGTTACAAGCATTGGTGACGGTGCATTTTTTGAATGCGAAAATTTGACCAAAATCATTATTCCCAATAGCGCAACAAGCATTGGTCACCTGGTATTTCATGATTGCAAGGACCTGGCTGACGAAAAAGGACGCGTTATTATAAACAACACGCTATTCGAATATTTCGGAAATGACGAGATTGTCACCATCCCGGACAATGTCACAACCATTAAGGATTGGGCATTCAAGGATTGTAAAAATATCAAAAGCATTGTAATACCCGACAGCTTAACAAATATCGGTGAAGGTGCCTTCTTCGAATGCTCAGGGCTGACAAACATAATCATTCCCGGCGGTGTAACGAGTATAGAAAAAAACACATTTCAGTATTGCACTAATCTCATAAATATTTCCATACCCGGCAGTATCACCAGCATTGGCACCGAAGCGTTTAAGGAATGTACCAGTCTCACAAACGTCATCATTCCCGACAGCGTAGAAAGCATTGGCGTTGGCGCATTCGATGGTTGTACGAATCTGACCATTTATACTCCGTCAGGAAGCTTTGTCGAGCAGTATATGAAAAAGAATAAGATTCCTTTTGTGGCTCTGTGAGCTTATATGTGATAAAAAATCTCCTTGTTTTGCAAGGAGATTTTTTATTTTGCAGGTCATATTATGGCATAAAAAAACAACAAGGAGATACACCCCTTCTCCTTGTCGCTCTTTATATTTTTTATTGCGCTTTTATCTGCTTCTGCTGCCCATAAGTATAGAATATACCTTTGGCAAAAAAACTTCTAAAACGGAGCATATAACGTTTATTAAAAACAAGGTCAAAATAACCGTGTTGATAAAATTCGGTATAGCCATCCATTCACTTTTAGGTAAACACTGAAAAATTAATTTTGTAATTATGGCAGAGGTATTGATATGCATGGCAAAAATTGCAAAAGAACGAGAATGAATTTTTCTCTGTTTAACCTTATCAATGAATATGTCCGTAATATTCCACAAAGCAAAGGCGGATAGCGTAAATATCACAATCTGTGAAAGAGTTTTAAACGGATAGGCCTGAGATGGAAAAACATTTTTTTAACGTTATATATGTAAATAAAAATATTACCGAAAAACATTGCGTTAGTTTATTCGACTTTTTTGAAACAAAATCAAAGTAATATTTACCGATTAATGCGCCAATTAAATAAAATATTATCGAGGTTGAATATAAAAATATTGACGGCGGTATTCCTATTCCAAACATTGCGAGGATGGTAAGTAAACCTATCGAAGCAATTCCTATATATTTGTTACGAACCAACAAATATATCAATGGTGCTGCAACTGAAAATATAATAAGGTCAAATATAAACCAAAACGGGAGGTCAATTATAAAAAAATATACTTTTTAAAACATTTGTAAAGGTTAAATCGAAATGCGGCCTACCCACATAGTATCTTGAAAGGAAGGTGTAAGAAAACACCACGTCAAAAAGCATCCAAATAATATTCCACAGTAAATAGGGAATTACAAGAGTGAACACCCTTCAGTTTATCTTGTTTATATATTTACTATTATCATAACCTTTAAAAAAGGAGATTCCAGATAAAATAAAAAACATAGGTACTGCAAAACGCGTAATTGATTCCTTGAAGAAAAAAGCTGCTCTTTCGTTTACGGCGGAAATAATACTACCCGTATCGCGATATCGCACAAATGAAAATATGTGAATGAAAAATACCAAAATACTTAATATAAAAGATACTAATTCTTTCTTCTTCCAAAAAAGCGCTTCGCTTGTGGATACCATATTATGCCCTCCGTAAAGATTATACTGTAATTTATTATATCAAATGTGAAACGAAAAGCAAATATAAACAGTATAAATTCCCTTTAATCACAAATAATACTACCACAATTTGAAATTAAAGGAGAATTTATATATGAAAGCAACAGGTATTGTACGCCGTATAGACGATTTGGGAAGAGTTGTTATCCCGAAGGAGATTCGCAGAACTATGCGCATACGCGAGGGCGATCCGCTGGATAACTCATTGACACTTGAAGAAAAATTTGCGATTGCAGTACATAGTATTTTGAAACGATATAAAGAACAAGCGAGGTGACTTTCACCTCGCTTTGTGCTATTTATTTAGTTGTTTCTTGAACTCTTTATAAAACCAGAAAAATACACCGATAATTGCAAAAACCATAGCAACGAACACATCAACACGACCAAAACAATATGTATTTCTAAAAGCAAAATAAGCATTAGACCAAGTAGCATTGAAAGTAATACATAACCATTCAAATACCAAAATGGCACGAGCAAAAATCAGTGCGTACAAAGCTGAAAAACCAAGTCCTGCAAGATATGGTGTAATGTGCTTCGGTATAAGACCTTTCCAAAACATATCTGGTCTATCATAAATGATTTGCGAACAGTATGCGGTAAATTTAGTTTCGTTTGTATATACAGTTTTATATTTAAAATAGCTATAATAAGCAGTTATAAATACAAATGCAAAAACAATAATATTAGCAACCGCTAAAGCACCCCAACCTAATCCCAATTTTGCAACTAAAGGATTTCCTTCCATAGATAAATCAGGAGTGTTAATAAAGGTTAGTAAGCCATCTGCAAATACTAGCAAAATTAATATAATAATCAAACTCCAAAATTTCAATTTTTTCACAAAATCACCGCCTTTAATTTATTATAACATATTTAATTT
>JAFOCH010000134.1 GCA_017381395.1 Clostridia bacterium | reverse complement strand
TATATCACCGAGTTGCTCGGGTGTATAAAGCTCGAGTCGAAGCTGAACGCCGAATCGGTCACGAAGCGGTGCCGCAAGCTGACCCGACCTTGTCGTTGCTCCTACGAGGGTGAAATGCGGCAAATCGAGTCGAATCGAATGCTTTGCCTGGGCGGGACCGACCATAATATCAATGGCAAAGTCCTCCATCGCGGGATAAAGCACCTCTGCAACCGTCTTTGGCAATCGGTGAATCTCGTCGATAAAGAGGACGTCCCCTTCGTCGAGCGAGGTCATCAGCGCCGCAAGGTCGCAGGGACGCTCGATTGCGGGTCCCGAGGTAATTTTAAGATTAACGCCCATTTCGTTGGCGATAATTCCTGCTAGTGTAGTTTTTCCCAATCCGGGCGGTCCGTAAATAAGGCAGTGATCAAGCGTTTCGCCGCGCATCTTTGCCGCGTTTATATAGACCGACAGATTTTCCTTTGCTATGTCCTGACCGATGTATTGGTCAAGCGTTTTTGGGCGGAGTGAAAGCTCGATTTCAGAATCGGCTTCGGCATATTCGGGTGCCGTCCACCTGTTATTTGTTTCGTGTTCCGACAAGCTTTTTTCCTCCTCCGTTTAGAATTTTGACATTGCTTTGAGGGCCGATTTGATAAGTTCTTCGACCGAAAGCTGACTATCAAGTCGACCTACCGCAAGGGAAGCTTCGCTCTGTGAATAGCCGAGCGAAACAAGTGCGGCTACTGCATCGGCGGCATTCTGCGATGCAGATACTGCACCGACGGCCGCTACCTCGCCGATAACATCATCGTCGCCGACAAATGAGCCGACCTTATCCTTTAATTCGAGGATGATTCGCTGGGCAAGTTTGGTACCGACGCCCGACGCTCTCGTCAAACTCTTTGCGTCGCCACTAGCGATTATTACGCGCAATTTATTCGGCTCAAACTCGGATAAAATTGCCATCGCATTCTTCGGTCCTACACCGCTAACCGATGTAATAAGCTTAAATACGTCCAACTCATCGATACTATAAAAGCCGAAAAGGTCCAGCGCGTCCTCTCGCACATTGAGATAGGTGTAAACTGTAACGGTATTATCCCTCTGCGACATGTGCTGTAAGGTATTCATTGACACTGCACAGCGGAAGGCAACTCCATTACACTCGACAGCTATTGACGATGAGTCGGCATAAACCAATCGGCCTGTAATTGAATATAACATTTTATCATTCACCCTCGTACCTAAAAAATATCGGCAAAGTAACCGAAAGTATATTCTAACAAAACATTATAGCACGACAGGTAAATAATATCAATATTTATTATAAATTTATAATTATATTATTAACAAATTTTTAAATTTATTTCTTTCCCTTAATCAGCTGCGAAATTCGCTTGTAAATGAGGAAGGTCAGCGCAGAGTCGATTATTCCGCGAAGAAGGGTAAACGGCAGATTGAATACAATCAAGCACATCAAAAGTCCGTCAACACTCGGCAGAATATCCTGATACATTCCAATAATTATATCTAGCGGAAAGCCCATTTTGATATAAAGCGGATATGTTACGAAATAATTGAGCGGCAAACCGATCACTGCCATCGCCACCGAACCGGTGAGACTGCCGATTAAAGCACCGAGTCGATTCTTTTTAAACTTATAAATAAATCCGGCAGGAACTACAAAGGCAACGCCGAGCAAAAAGTTGCATAGTTCACCTACACCTGCTGTAGTAGTTGAAAAAACGTTTACGACGTTTTTGATTAGGCAAACGGCAGCACCGCTTAACGGGCCCATGCTGAAAGCGGCAATAAGCGCAGGCATTTCGGAAAGGTCCATTTTGATAAAGCTCGGCATAAACGGCACGCTGAAACTGAAAAACATCAGCACCGATGCAACTGCGCCCAAAAGAGCCGTCATTACGATACTTCTGGTATTTACCTTGAATGAACATTTACGATTAATTTTGGTTGACATAATACATTACTCCTGTTGATTTATTTTTATAATAAAAAAATACCCGCATCCTTTTAAAAAGGGTGCGAGTACTTGAATTTTTTTGATAAGAAAACACAATTACTTAGTGCTTTTCTTTCTAAAAAAACTATGTATCTTCTTTCATCCGGACTATACCGTCGGCTTTGGATTTTCACCAAATCGGCTGTGACACATCACAGTTCGCGGGCTACGGCTTTATTCATCAATAATGATACAAAAAACCTTACCGCCGGTGAGGAATTTCACCTCGCCCCGAAGACATATATTAAATTTTCTACCGATAAATTCGTGCTGTTATCCGCTTATTTCGAAAGTTCTCTTTCGAGCCAAATTGCACCGATGTCCATAGCGTTGTACAGACCGGTTTTTTCGCTCTTTTTGATAATTCTTTCCTTTGGGCGCTTATCAGGATCGGTGTCCATAAGCTGAACCGAAACCTTGTCAGCTACCTCCATATCGCCCTCTTTTTTAGTTGACATAATCTGCAACATTACGACATATTTTTCGGCCATGTCGCCGTAATAGATTACGTTATCCTTACGCACGAGAGGACGGCCCTTGTATGTTAAAAATTCGCCTTTTTTAGCCATTTTTCAATTCTCCTTACACATATTCATTTATATGATACCACAATTTATTCCGCAAGTAAAGTAATTTTATTCCCTATGGGGTAAAAATATTCATGAAAATACATTATTGTTGTTGACCGAAGGGTGTATTTACAATATAATATTATATGATTTGTTTATCATGGAGGTTAATGATGATAGATTATAAGGACCCAAAATATACTTCAACCGAGCGCGCAAATGCTCTGCTTTCCCTCATGACCAACGAGGAAAAGGTAGGTCAGATGATGCCGCTTGCGTATAAATTCATGACCCGCGAGGAAGCGCTCGAATGGGCAAAAAAAGGACTCGGCTCCTATCTGCACGTGCTTGGTGACAATGCCGACGAATTGCAGAGAACGGCTATTAACGAAACTCGTCTGGGTATTCCCATCATTTTTGGTATTGACTGTATTCACGGTCACGCGCTTAACGAGTACGCTACCGTTTTCCCGACTCAGCTCACTATGGCTCAGTCATTCGACCGCGAAGCAATGCGCAAATGCGGTCGAGTTTCGGCTACCGAGGTGCGTTGTGATTCGCTTCATTGGACCTTCTCCCCTGTTTTCTGTATCGGTCGCGATACTCGTTGGGGACGAATTAACGAAACCTTTGGCGAAGATCCCTATTTAATTGGTGAACTTGGTGCTGCTATCGTTGACGGATACCAGAATAATTTCGTTGACAACAGTTGTATCATGGCCTGTGCAAAGCACTACATAGCTTACGGCGAATCTGTCGGTGGACGTGACGCTTATGACAGTATGGTCAGCGAAAGAATGATTAGAGAAACCTTCCTTCCGCCATTTCAGAAGGCGGCAAAGGCAGGATGCAAGACATATATGACCGGCTATCAATCGGTTGACGGTGTACCGATGAACTCCAACCGCCGTCTTTTACGCGAGGTACTGAAAGAGGAGGTTGGTGTTGACGGATTTGTCATCACAGACTGGGCAAACGTCCGCTCACTGATCGAAAATCAAAAGGTTTGCGATAATTTCGAGGATGCGTCGCGTGTTTCGATTGATGCAGGTAACGATATGATTATGCAGACCGAGGAATTTTATGACGCAACCCTCAAGCTTATCGAAAACGGTCAGGTTGATATGAAACATATCGACGACTCTGTTTTCCGCATTTTGAAAGCAAAATTTGATATGGGACTCTTTGAGCATCCGTTTGACAAACCCGACCGCAGTAAAATATGCTGCGACGAGCACGTTGCGGTGGATTTAGAGGTCACGAGAGAGTCGATGACACTGCTCAAAAATGACGGAGTCCTCCCGATAAACACCAAAAAGATTCGCAAGATTGCCGTTATTGGTCCCAACGCAGACGACCTGGAAGCACAGTATGGCGACTGGTCCTGCGGTGCCGCAAACGGTCACAGAAAGCCTGCAACCTCAATGCTCAAAGGCATCAAAAAACGCGCTAAAAAGGTCGGCATCGAGGTTATTTATAAGAAGGGCTGCGACATCGAAAAGCCGGGTAAACGTGGATTCGATGCCGCGATAAAGGCCGCAAAGGAAAGCGACCTCATCATCGCAGTAATGGGTGACTATATCGAACTCAACGGCGAATATAAATCACGAGCAACACTCGACCTCCCCGGTGAGCAGACGGCACTTCTCATGGAGCTTAAAAAGACAAAGAAGCCGATCGTTCTCGTCATGGTGAACGGAAAACCGCTTTGCATCAACTGGGAAGCAGAGAATATGAACGCTATTCTCGAAACCTTTAACAGCGGTATGGTTGGCGGAACTGCTGCCGCAGAGATTCTCTTTGGCGACGTTAACCCGAGCGGAAAGCTCCCCATTTCCTTCCCGAGAACTGCCGGTCAGGTGCCCGTTCATTACAATTATCTCCCCGGTTGGCACGGCGGCAAGTACAAGGATATTGAGGAAGGACCGCTTTACCCCTTTGGATTCGGTTTAAGCTATACGACATTCGAATACAGTGACCTTTCGGTTTCCAAAACCGAGTTTACCGAAGCCGACGGCGAAATTATCGTCACAGCAAAGATTAAAAACACCGGCAAGGTAAAGGGTACCGAAATCGCACAGATGTATATTCACGACGTGGTAGGTACTGTAATGAGACCGGTACTCGAACTCAAAGGATTCGAAAGAGTTGATCTTGACGCAGGCGAGGAAAAGACAGTTTCCTTCACCCTTCCCATTGAGGAATTAAAGGTTGTTGAACAAAACTTAGAAAAAGCGCTTGAAAAGGGCGACTTTGAGATTATGGTCGGCGGAAGCTCGGTTGACCTTCCTCTGATGACAACCATCAAAGCAGTATAACAAAAAAGGATTGCAGTTTATCTACTGCAATCCTTTTTTTAATGCGATTATTTATTTTTAATGAGATCAAAAAGTTCATTTATGCGGTCACTTTTTCCGCAGAGATGGAGCCAACCAAAAAGTGCTTCGAGTCCCGTTGCCATATTGTATTCCATAGGTGTTGCCCCTTTTGGAAAATGATCAACGTGAGCGTTCTTTCCCCTCTTATAAACCGCCTTTTCCTCGTCGGTGAGGTGGTCAAAAATGAATTCTGCCGCCTTTGCCTGAGCAGAGGCGTTGACCATTTTTATCGATTCGTTATGCAGTTTTTTCGACTGGCGGTTGGCGGCGGTTACAATACTTTCTCGTACGAGAATTTCGTAAACGGCATCACCCATAAACGCGAGTGTGAGAGGACTGAACTGATTGGGATTGATCATTTCGGGCATTTTTATAGTTTAGCTCCTTTTTTATTACGTAAAAATTAGGGAACGTAATCGAATTCGACATCGTAAATGCTGACGGTGTCGCCCTCCTGGACGCCTGCCTTTACCAAAGCGGCCAAAATTCCACTCATTTTAAGCACACGCTCAAAGTATTGAAGCGAATCGTATTCGTTGGGATTAATGGTTTCCATAACCTTAAGCAGCCAAGGTGCCTCGACAATGAAAACTCCGTCCTCCTTGCGAATAGAAAAATCGCGTTCGGTCTTTTTCGAATAATCGGGTTCGGGCTCGGGCTCCGATTCGTAAACCTTTATGGGTGGCAACTTTGCGAGCTCGGCGGCTACGTAATTGATAAGCTCGCCTGTACCCTCGGCAATCGGTGCCATAATCGGAAAGAATGGTATTCCCTTTTTGTCAAAATATTCCTTTAATTCGGCGATTTTGTCCTCGTCGGTGAGGTCGCATTTGTTAGCGGCGACAATCTGAGGACGGGTCGAAAGCTCCTCGTCAAAAACGGCTAGCTCACGATTAATTTTTTCAAAATCGTCGATGGGATCACGACCTTCACTTCCCGACGCGTCGATAACGTGAACGAGCAATCGGCAACGGTCAACGTGACGCAAAAACTCGTGGCCGAGTCCTACGCCCTCTCCTGCACCCTCGATAAGTCCAGGAATGTCGGCCATTACAAACGAATTTTCTTCGTCCATTCGAACAACGCCGAGAACGGGTGTAAGTGTGGTAAAGTGATAATTCGCAATCTTTGGCTTTGCCATCGATACTACCGAAATCAAGGTCGATTTTCCAACGTTCGGAAAACCGATGATACCTACGTCGGCAAGCAATTTTAGTTCAAGGCGGATTTCGTATTCTTCGCCCGGTGCTCCTGCCTTTGCAAATCTGGGGGTTTGGCGGGTTGACGTGGCAAAATGGATGTTACCAAAGCCGCCCTTTCCGCCCTTTGCCAGCACGAAAGTTTCCTTATCCGACATATCGACGATAAGTCGATTGGTCGCATTGTCGTAAACAACCGTACCGCGAGGCACCTTTATGGTCAGATTGGGTGCCCATTTACCATAGCAACGGCCGCCGCTTCCCTTTTGTCCATTTTCGGCAAAGTATTTGCGCTTATATCGGAAATCGGCGAGAGTCGAGAGATTATCGTCAACCTCTAATATAATGTCGCCGCCCTTTCCGCCGTCGCCGCCATCGGGTCCACCCGACGCAACATACTTTTCGCGGTGAAAGGTGACGGCTCCGTCGCCGCCATTTCCTGCCTTTACGAATATTGTCGCAATATCTGCAAACATATTGTTTCTCCTTTAAAAGAAAAGTCTCGGACATAGTATGCCCGAGACTTTTTAAGGTCATAAGATAAAATTACTGTTCTACTGCGTAAACGCTAACTCT
>JAFOCH010000133.1 GCA_017381395.1 Clostridia bacterium | reverse complement strand
GTATGCACCTTTTTGAATTTTTGAAAGGATTTTGTCACCTTCGCCTTCAATAACCTTATTGATTTCGGCTTGCGAAGGGGAGGAAGGACACTTTGTTTCGTCTATTTCAATTATATTAAGCTTACAGAAACTTGATAATCTTTTTTCGTATTCGGCGCAGCCGTCGCGAAAATATTTTTCTTTTAATTTTCCAACTGCAATTAGTGTTACCTTAATCATTATACAATTATAATTCCGTTTCCGCTCGGTTTTGCTACTGATAGAATATAGTCTAAATCGCGTTCAAAACCGTGCATTTTTAATGTTGATACTGCCGTTGTTTCGGCCAAAAGGGGAGTGTTGTTATCCTTGCTGATGTGACCTAAAACTATGCGAGTTGTACCTTTTTTAACAAGTGCGGGTAATTCCTCGGCACAACATCTGTTTGAAAGGTGACCTATATCCGATGCTATTCTCAGTTTTAACGGATATGGATAGGTACCATTCATCAGCATATTTGTTTCGTGGTTGGATTCGAAAAGGATAATGTCAGCACCAGTTAGAGCTTTTCGAATATCATCAGTAACACAGCCGATATCGGTGCAGGTTGTGATAATACGATTGTCATTTGTTTCGATTCGATAGCCACAACTTGAAACGCTGTCGTGCGGGGTAGAAAATGCATTTATCGTGTTTCCGTTGATATTTACGGAGCCATCAATTACTCGATATTCGACGTTTTTAGCGAATTTTTCATCCTTCAGAAGCTCATTCATTGTTTGCTCGTTTGCATAGACTGGAATATCGAATTTAGAAGCAAACACGCGAACTCCTTTAATATGATCAGTATGCTCATGCGTAATAAAAATTGCGTCAATTTCATCGGGTCTTGCTCCGATTTCCAATAGTGCGTCGGTAATCGCCTTTGCGCTTACACCGATATCGATGAGGATTGAAAACGAGCCGTTTGATATATATGTACTGTTTCCGCTGCTTCCACTAAAAAGGGGACAGAATCTAACCATTTTTATACCTCTTTAAATACAAAACAAGCGGCTCTTCTATTTTTTTAATAAAAATTAGAACAGCCGTTTGATATATTTATTCGTTAATAATTTTAATATCCGCGCCAACGTTTGAAAGCTTTTCGACAATCTTTTCGTATCCGCGCTGAATATGATGAATATCCTCAATTATGGTTTGACCATTTGCGATAAGACCTGCGATAACCATAGCGGCACCTGCACGAAGGTCATTTGCCTTTACGGTGTTTCCTGTGAGTCCTTCTACACCATATACCTCAGCAACCTTGCCCTCGGCTTTGATAAAAGCACCGAGTTTAGTAAGCTGCTCGGCGTATTTGAAACGGTTGTCCCAAATGCTTTCGGTGATTACACTCTTTCCATCGGCGATGGTTAAAACAGTCGCGATCTGCGGCTGCATATCGGTCGGAAAACCGGGATGAGGCATTGTTTTGATATTGCAATGACGGATTTTACCATTGCTTCTAACCCTCAAAGCGTCGTCAAGGTCGTCAATGGTTGCACCCATTTCTACGAGCTTTGCGGTGATTGATTCGAGATGCTTCGGAATGACATTCTTAATAATAACGTCACCTGATGCGGCAACAACGGCAGCCATATATGTTCCTGCTTCGATTTGGTCAGGAATGATGCTGTATGTTGTACCGTGAAGCTGTGAAACACCACGAATTTTAATTGTATTTGTACCTGCGCCGCGAATATCAGCACCCATTGATACAAGGAAGTTTGCCAAATCGACGATATGCGGCTCTTTGGCTGCATTTTCGATTACGGTAAGTCCCTGTGCCTTTACTGCAGCGAGCATGATATTGACAGTTGCGCCTACTGATACAACGTCAAGATAAATTTGATTACCGACCAATTTTTTTGCATCGATGTTGACCATATCATCAGCGATAGTTACGGTTGAGCCGAGAAGCTCGAATCCCTTGATATGCTGATCAATAGGTCTAACGCCAAAGTCACAGCCGCCTGGAGGGGCAACCTTTGCCTTTGAAAAGCGACCGAGCATCGCACCCATCAAATAACTGCTTGCTCTGAGTTTTTTACTCTTTTCAGCAGGAACAATGTAGGACGTAATTGTCGATGAATCAACCTCGATGGTTGAACTATTTATCTGTTTAACGCCGGCGCCAAGCTCACCCAAAATGGAAATAAGCTCGTTGACGTCACTTATATCAGGTAAATTCTCGATTCGGCAGATGCCGTCAGAGAGAATTGCAGCAGGAATTATTGCGACAGCAGCGTTCTTTGCGCCGCTAATGCTGATTTCGCCTTCAAGGCGTTTTTTGCCGTTAATAACCAGCTTTTCCAAGATTTGCACCCCTAAATTTCAATATTTATAAGAATTTGCAATCTAAATTATTTTATCACATATTGATATAAAATCAAATGTTTTTTTATTTTTTCTTTGTCCACGAATCCTTAAGCGCAACAGTTCTGTTGAAAACAGGGTTGTCCTGTGTCGATGTAATGTCGGCGCAGAAATATCCCTGACGCATAAACTGATACTTCTTCTCGGGATTGGATGAAGCTAAATCCTTTTCAATCTTACATCCTGTGAGAACGGTAAGAGATTCGGGATTGAGATTGCTAGAAAATTCGCCGTTTGCATCTTCATCCGACGGGTTTTCGACGAGGAAGAGTCGGTCATAGAGATTAACAGTAGCGTCTACTGAATTTTCCTTACTTACCCAATGGATTGTTCCCTTAACCTTGCGTCCGTCGGGAGCGTTTCCGCCCTTCGTTTCGGGATCGTAGGTGCAATGAATTTTAGTAATATTACCGTTTGCATCTTTTTCGCATGAAGCGTATTTAACAAAATATGCACCCTTTAAGCGAACCTCACGTTCAGGACAAAGTCTGAAATATCCTTTAGGCGGTTCTTCGCAGAAATCGTCGGCCTCGATAAAGATATTCTTTGAGAAATATGTCTTTCTGGTGCCGAGTTCGGGTTTGTTGGGATTGATTTCTACCTCAATCTCTTCAACGAGATCATCAGGATAGTTATCAATTACAACTTCGACCGGACGGAGAACAGCCATTGCTCTTTCAGCATTTATATTAAGGTTGTCGCGTACGCAAGATTCGAGAAGGGCAATATCAATTACGCTGAATGCCTTTGATACGCCAATCTTTTCGCAAAAGTCGCGAATTGCTTCGGCGGGGTATCCGCGACGTCTCATACCGCAAATGGTAGCCATACGAGGATCGTCCCAGCCGACTACGAGCCCGTCATTAACGAGCTTTAAGCACTTTCTTTTACTAGTCAATGTGTAATTAACGTTCATACGCGCAAACTCGATCTGTCTGGGCGGAGTTTCGATATCACATTTTTCGAGGAACCAATTATAGAGCGGCCTATGATTTTCGAATTCGAGTGAGCAGAGAGAGTGGCTTACACCTTCACGAGCGTCAGAAAGGGGATGAGCCATATCATACATAGGATATACAACCCACTTGTCACCTGCGCGATGGTGCGGGACCTTCATGATTCGGTAAATAACCGGGTCACGCATATTAAGGTTGGGTGATGCCATATCAATCTTTGCACGGAGAACTCTTTCGCCGTTTTCGAATTCGCCCTTTGTCATTCTTTCAAAAAGGTCGAGGTTTTCTTCGACCGAGCGGTCACGGTAAGGGCTGTTTTTACCTGCTTCGGTGAGTGTTCCGCGGTATTCACGGATTTCGTCAGCTGAAAGGTCGCAAACGTAAGCAAGTCCTTTTTTGATAAGCTTTATTGCGCATTCATATATAAAGTCAAAGTAATCGGAAGCATAATAAACATTGTCCCAGTTGAAGCCGAGCCACTTGATATCTTCCATAATTGAGTCAACATATTCGACGTCCTCTTTCGACGGATTGGTGTCGTCAAGACGGAGGTTGCAGGTGCCGTTAAATTTATCAGCAATACCAAAGTCAATGCAAATTGCCTTTGCATGACCGATATGAAGATATCCGTTCGGCTCGGGTGGAAAGCGTGTCTGAATACAGTCATATACACCTTCCGAAAGGTCGGATTTTACAAATTCTTCTATAAAATTACCTTGTTCCTTGATTATCTCTTCCATTATTACACCTCTTTAAAATGTGCGATAGCTTCATTAATTCGGCATGTTACCTTTTCACGTCCGATTAAAGCCATAATTGAGCAAAGGTCAGGGCTGTTTATTCTGCCTGTGATTGCAACTCTGATGATGGTTGCGGCATCACCGACGTGACCGTTGAAACTGTCGGGATTCTTCTTATATTCCTTTACTTCGGGGCAGAAATTACACTTGGGGCAAATTTCTTTAATCTTATTAAACCATTCTTCCTTGCTATCCTTTTCGTCATAAACCGAAAGATATTCTGTCAGTACGTTAACCGCATCCGATGCATTCAGCTTTTCGGGCAATTCGTAATTATTATGATACAATTCGTCAAAGAAATAAGCTGAATATTCCTTTGCTTCGTTCCATTTTGCAATATCTTTTCGCGGCTTAGGAGTATCGCGGTCGATATTGAAAATATTTTTGGTAAACTCGATATCTCTGGAAAGCAGAGCGTAGTAATCTGTGTCATATTCCTTTGCCCAATCGAGAAGCTCGGAAACTACACGATCGGCAGTGAATTTTGAAATAACGTTCTTACTAACGTCGTTTAACTTAACAATGTCGAAAAGGGCGCCCGAAACGCTCATTTTCTTTAAATTAAGTTTAAATTCCTTATTCGAAAGGGTGGGGTTAGCTCGACGCCAATCTTCGAAATCCGAATTAGCTATAGTAAGCAAATATTCCGTAACCGAATCGGCAGGATAACCCTGTTCGGCATAGAAATGAACGGCTGCTTCGGGGTCCTTTCTCTTTGAAAGCTTTCTCTTTGAGCCGTTTTCTTCCTTCATTATCGGCGAAACGTGGCAATATTTCGGGACCTTAAAGCCAAGGAGCTTGAATAATTGAATATGCTTCGGTACCGATGAAATCCATTCGTCACCACGGATTACGTGTGTGGTTCTCATCAGGTGGTCATCCACTGCGTGAGCAAAATGATAGGTCGGGATTCCGTCGGATTTGAGTAATACGAAATCCTCGTCATTTTCAGGCATCTCGATTTTGCCTTTTATACCGTCATCAAAGGTGATTCTTCTGCTTTCGTCACCGGGTGAACGAAGGCGAACAACGTAAGGCATGCCTGCATCAATCTTTGCCTTTATCTCGTCAAAGCTTAAATCACGGCAAAAAGCATATTTTCCGTAGTAACCGGTTCTTTCCTTGTTTGATTCTTGAACGGTACGGTTATCGTCAAGCTTTTGCTCGGTGCAGAAGCAGGGATAGGCATATCCTTCCTCCATCAGCTTCTTTACAAACACGTGATAAATGTCACCGCGTTCACTTTGTTTATACGGACCATAATTTCCCTTTGTTTCGGTGGGGGAAACGTAACCCTCGTCGATATTAACGCCAAAATGAACAAGTCCATTGATTATATCGGCCATTCCGCCGTCAACCTCGCGCTTTGCATCGGTGTCCTCAACGCGAAGATAGAACATACCATCTGTTGCATCGGCAGTTCTGCGGTTAATTAAAGCGGTGAATAAAACTCCTAAATGGAGATAACCTGTCGGGCTGGGAGCAATTCGTGTGATACGCTGACCCTCTTTTAATTCAACAGGGGGATATTCAATTTCGTAATCCTCAACACTTTTGTTAAGGTTGCCAAATATAAGCTCGGCTATTCTCTGATTTTCGGTCATCAAACGAAACAACTCCTTTTCTAACTGATTATTATAACCTATCATTCTCGTTTTGGCAATAATAAATGTTACTATTTATGATTGTACAGTTCGTAAAAAATAACACCTTGAATAAAGCGGATTTTGGTGATATAATATGATAAATTAGGTTTGGAGGTATAAATATGCTTGTTTCTGATGTTCAAAAAATATTAGATGCTGAATGCATCTGTTGTGAAAATCTTATTGATACCGAAATAAATTCGGCCTGTGGCTCGGATATGATGAGCGATGTTCTCGCTTATGTAAAGGATCAGTCGGTGCTTTTGACCGGACTTGTTAATCCTCAGGTAGTTAGAACAGCCGAAATGATGGATATGCCTTGCGTAGTGTTTGTTCGCGGAAAGAAGCCGGACGAAACAATCGTTGCACTTGCAAAGGATAGAGGTATTGTTTTAATGTCTACTCCGCATAGAATGTTTACCGCATGCGGACTTTTATACCAGAACGGACTTAAAGGAGGATGCGGTTAATGAGCGAAGCGGTAAGACTTTCGTACGATGTATCGGCTGACGATTTTACACATGCGGGCGAGGCCTCCGGAGCTATAAAGAGAACGCTTAAAAAACTTGGTATTGATATGGAAATAGTTCGCCGAGTTTCGATAGCCGTTTATGAGGGCGAAATCAATATGGTTATTCACGCAAACGGCGGTGTAATCGAAGCCGAAATTTCGCCTACCTGTATCGAAATTTGGTTAAAAGATAAAGGACCTGGTATAAAGGATATTGACCTCGCTATGCAGGAAGGTTATTCAACTGCGCGTGATCATATCAGAGCGCTTGGTTTTGGCGCAGGAATGGGTTTACCTAACATAAAAAAATACACCGACGATATGAAAATTGATACTGAAATTGGCGTCGGTACAACGGTATATATGAAGGTGAATTTTACATAATTTAAGGAGCTGTTATGATGGATAAGATGTTCCATGCGGTTCGACTTGATTTTGATAAATGCATAGGTTGCATTAACTGTATAAAGCGCTGTCCCACAGGGGCAATTCGTATTCGCGCAGGAAAGGCAAAGATACTCAAGGAACTTTGTATTGATTGCGGCGAGTGTATCAGAGTATGCCCGACTCACGCGATGAAGGCGGTTTATGACCACCTTAACATTACAGAGGGCTACGAGTACAAGGTTGCGCTTTTATCTCCAACCATATTCGGTCAAATTCGTAATTTAGAGGATCTCGATTACGTAATGACTGCCTTCAAGAAAATAGGATTTGACGACGTTTTTGAAACATCACGGGCAGCTGAACTTATTTCAGAGGCAACTCGTAAATATATGAATTCAAAATCGTATGAATATCCCGTAATTTCGTCCGCTTGTCCTACGGTGGTTAAGCTCATTCAGCTTAAATTTCCCGATTTGTGCAGTCACGTTTTGCCCATTAAATCGCCAATGCACATTGCGGCAAAAATGGCTAGGGAAGAAGCGATAAGCAAAACGGGGCATGATGCTGATAAAATCGGTATATTTTACATATCTCCTTGCACGGCTGAGGTGACCGAAGCTAAAAATCCGATTATTGAAGGCGAAACAGGAATTGACGGTGTAATCGGCATATGTGAAGTTTACCATCAACTTGTCGCAACAATGGAAAAACTTGATAAGGTTGACGCTATTGCAAATTCGGGACTTATCGGTGTCAGTTGGGCTATCGACGGCGGTGAATCAGCCGCGCTTATGTCATCACATTATCTTTCTGCCGGTGGAATCGAAAATGTTATGAACGTTCTCGAAGAAATCGAGGAAAAGAAATTTAAGCGACTGCATTTCGTTGAGCTTAGAGCGTGTGATGCTGGCTGTGTCGGCGGAATACTTACTGTAAAAAATCCATTTATGGCGAAGGCACGTACTCAAATTTTACGCAAGTATCTGCCTGTTTCAATGAATCATCTCGAAACGGACGGTATTCCAAGTGAAATGTTGTTTGGTGCAAGTATAAATGCTGTTGAGGGTATGAAGCTGTCGGACAATCTCTTTGATGCGTTAGCAATAATGCAGAAGATTGATGGAATCGAAAAGAAATTACCGGGACTCGATTGCGGTGCATGCGGTTCCCCGAGTTGCAAGACATTTGCAGAGGACGTTGCACTCGGTTACTCGAATGAGAATGACTGCGTTTTCATTATGCGTGATCAGGTTCAACATTTTGCAAAGCAGATGTCCCTTTTGGGTATGAATCTGGGCGAAAATCGAGCGGACAATAATGATTAAAGGAATGTGAATATTTTGACTGTCAGAGAATTAAAAGAAGCCCTTGGAGCAAAAATACTCGCAGGAGAGGGCGGACTTGATAATGTTGTCGAATGCGGTTATTGCGGTGATCTTTTGAGCTGGGTAATGGGACGAGCAGGCGAAAATTCAGCTTGGGTGACGGTTATGGGCAACGTAAATGCCGTTGCAGTTGCCGTATTGGCTGATATTTCCTGCATCGTTTTGGCCGAAAATTCGACACTCGATGATGACGCTAAAATAAAGGCGGATGAGCATGATATTGCCATTCTTCAAACCGAAATTCCACAATTTGAATTATGCGTGGATATTGACAAATTGATAAAATGAGGTTATATTACGATTTACACATCCATTCTTTATTGAGCCCGTGTGGCGATAATGATATGACGCCAAACAACATTGTTAATATGGCGAAGCTCAATGAGCTTGACATTATCGCAATTACCGACCACAATAGTTGCAAAAACTGTTCAGCCACCATAAAGGTTGGCAATGAAGTCGGAATAACCGTTGTTCCGGGAATGGAGCTTACCACGTCGGAGGATATTCACGTGGTGTGCCTTTTCCCAGATTTAGAATCGGCTGAGGCGTTTGATGCTTACGTTTATGAGCGGCTTATGAAGTTTCCGAACGAAGCTGATATTTTCGGTCACCAATACGTTATGGACGAAAATGACGAAGTTATCGACGAGATGGACATGCTTCTGCTTAGCTCCTGCGACATCAGCATAATGGATGTAAAGGAAATTGTTAATTCGTTCGGCGGGGTTGCTTTACCCGCTCACGTAAATAGGGATTCGTACAGTATTATTGCCGTACTCGGTGAAATTGTTGAGGAATGTAACTTTGATTTTATCGAGGTAAGCAGGTCGGGAAACCCTGATAATTACAATTATCCTTCGATCACAAATTCGGACGCACATTATTTAGAAAATATATCTGAAAAAGAGCGGTTTATAGAATTAAAAGAAAATACCGCTAGGTGTCTAATTGAGTATTTGAGTAACGGGAGATGTTGACTTTTGGTAGTATCCGATAAGTGTAAAAGCATATTTATCGAAACCGTAAAGTTTGTTATTGTCGGTTTAGTCTCGTTCGCAATTGACTATATTGCCTTTTTGATTTTTAACAGAATTATCTTTGCCCAGGATGGTGGCGACCATACGGTTTTAACTACGATTGCCAACATAATCGGTTATACTGTTGGTGTAATTGTAAATTACTTTTTGCTTCTTATCTTTGTTTTTAATGCTGACTATCAGCGCGAAAACGGTAAGGGAGCAAAGGCGTTAATTCTGTTTATTCTTTCAAGTATTATCGGTTTGATTTTAACTGTATTGTTTACAGGAGTGTTCATGTATCTTTTTGAGATGCTTGATTTGTCGCGTTTTAATTCACTTTTCTTAGAATCCGACTCGCTCGGTAAGATTAGTGCGACCTTGCTCGTAACTGTATGGAATTATCTAAGTAAAAAACTGCTTATATTCAAATAAAAAAAGGTTGCATTTTCGCAACCTTTTTTTATTTATTACGCAGCATATATTCAATGACTACGCTATATACACAAGCTGTGATTATCAAGTCCTTTGCACCGATAAAAAGCTCGCTACCGACCCGTAAGCAAAATATTGGATTTGAAAAAGTATATGCCGCTGATGTATAATAAATCGAAAGTAACATAACGAGTATTGCTGTATTGATTGACGCTACAAATACTATGTATGTTAAATCGTGTATGCTATTGACAAATTTTATAATTTTTTTCATTTTATCACCTATCTAATTTTTACAATATCGGTGATAATTTTCAATGCAAACTATTTGGAATGGGAGTATTATAATGGCAATTGGTGTTTCTACCGCGTGTTTTTATCCGAATTTAACCGAAAAATCTGTCGAATATCTCGCCGAAAGCGGTGTTAAAGAGATTGAAATATTTTTTAACAGTCAGTCGGAGACAAACGTTAGATTTTTAAGCAAGATTAAGAAAATTTCTGATTCTAACAATATGAGGATAATTGCGGTTCATTCATATTTTTGCTCATACGAGCCGTATTTAATTTTTTCTGACTATGAACGCAGATTTGATGATTGTCTTCCGTTTGTTGACAGTTTATTTGATGCAGGGGCTGTTTTGGGTGCTGATTATGCAATCATCCATGGCGGTAGACCTACCGGAAAAATCAGTGATGAAGCCTATTTCGAGCGCTTCCTTACCTTGTATAATAGAGGAATTGAAGTGGGAGTTAAGCTTGCTCAGGAGAATGTTAATCAGTTCAGAAGCAGTTCGCCTACGTTTATTTCAGATATGAAAAAATATCTCGGTGAAAAGGTAAATTTTGTTTTGGACGTAAAGCAATGTGTTCGTTCCGGTGTCAATTTTTATGAAATGGCGGATGCGATGGGCGATTCACTAAAGCATATCCATTTGAGCGACCATAACGATGAATTTGATTGTATGCTTCCGCTTCAAGGTGAATTTGATTTTACGTCGTTTTTGAATTATTCAGAAGTGATAAAAAATGCAACGAAAATGGTCGAGGTATATAATTGGTCTTATAAAAATTTTGACGAAGTAATAGATTCTGCTCGTCAACTTGACGCATTGATTTATTAAAAAACCGTATCATAAAAAACACTATATCTTGTATATTTCATTTAAATAATACAATATTTGTCATAATCACCAAAGTTATGGCATATCTCACTGTTATTTTTTACATATCAGCTATATTGAAAAAAGGCGAAATATAGTTTAAAATGGTAATAGTTTTATTTTTATCTTTTTTGATGAGGTATAGATATGAAACTTCTTGAAGACAGAATTATAAAAGACGGAAAGATTGGCGAAGGCAACGTATTAAAGGTTGATAGCTTTGTCAATCATCAAATTGACGTTAATTTTATGAATGAAGTTGGAAAGGAGTTTTTTCGTCTTTTTAAGGACGAAAAAATTGATAAAATATTGACTATTGAGGCATCGGGAATCGGTGTTGCTTGTATTGTGGCTCAGTATTTTAACGTGCCTGTTGTTTTTGCAAAGAAAACAAAGACTAATAATATTTATTCCGATGTGTTTAAGGGCAAGGTTGAATCATACACGCATGGTGTTACATATGATATCGTTGTTTCAAAGGAGTTTTTGAAGGAAAACGAACGCATTTTGATTATTGATGACTTTCTTGCAAAGGGAAGCGCCTTGCTTGGTCTTATTAGCTTGATCGAAAACGCCGGAGCAAAAACTGTTGGCGCTGGAATTTTGATTGAAAAAGCATACCAAAATGGCGGTAATATCGTACGTGATATGGGAATTAGGGTAGAATCACTTGCGAGGATTGCATCTATGACCGTCGAAAATGGTGTAGAATTCTGCTAGTTTAAATTGGCGTATAGCCGTTTAATAAATTTCTAAAAATATAAATTTTAGGAGGCAAAAAAACAATGAAAAAGATTTTAGCACTTGTTCTCACAGTACTTCTTGTTCTTGGAGCGCTTGTTGGTTGTAGCGGCGATCCTAACAAGACAGATGCTCCCACAGAGCTTGGAATGAGCAAATCACCGATTGATGAAGTTGAATTGACCGTTGATTACGAAGTTCCCAAGGATTTTAAGATTGGTTTCATCTGCTTGCATGATGAAAACTCAACCTACGACCTCAACTTCCTTAACGCTGTTGATACCATTCAGAAAACATTAAAGCTTTCTAACGATCAGGTTATTATTAAGACAAATGTACCCGAAGGTGACGAATGCTACGTTGCTGCTAAGGACCTCGTTGACTCTGGTTGTAACATCGTCTTTGCTAACTCATTCGGTCATGAAGACTTTATGATCAAAGCAGCAAAGGAATTTCCTGATGTACAGTTCTGCCATGCAACAGGTACAAAGGCTCACACTGAAAAGCTTGACAACTTCCACAATGCATTTGCTTCAATCTACGAAGGTCGTTACCTCGCAGGTGTTGCTGCTGGTATGAAGCTCAACGAAATGATCGAAAATGGCGAATTCAAAGCTGAAGAAGCTAAGATTGGTTACGTTGGCGCATTTACATACGCTGAAGTTATGTCTGGTTACACATCATTCTACCTCGGTGCAAAGTCGGTTTGCCCGACAGTAACTATGGACGTTCAGTTTACCGGTTCATGGTATGACGCTCCGAAGGAAAAGAACGCTGCAGAAGCTCTCATTGCTAGAGATTGCAAGCTCATCAGCCAGCACGCTGACTCAATGGGTGCTCCTGGTGCTTGTGAAAAGGCCGGCGTTCCTAACGTTTCTTATAACGGAAGCACATATGATTCATGCTACGAGACATTCATCATTTCTTCTGCAATCAACTGGGCTCCTTACTACAACTACATTATCGGTAGCTACATTAAGGGCGAAAAGATTGCTGCTGACTGGTGCGGCGGTATCGCAGAAGGTTCTGTAGTTCTCACAGGTATCAGCCAGGATGTTGCTGCAAAGGGCACCTTCGACGCTATCAAGAAGGTTGTTGAAGATATCAAGAACGGCACTGTTAAGGTATTTAATACAAGGAACTTTACTGTAGAAGGTAAGGAAGTAACAACCTACCTCGCAGACGTTGATACTGACGCTGCCTTCACTGGTGATACAGAAGTTATCGCTGATGGCTATTTCCACGAATCTGAATATCGTTCAGCTCCTTGCTTCGATCTTAGAATTGACGGAAT
>JAFOCH010000132.1 GCA_017381395.1 Clostridia bacterium | reverse complement strand
GGTAGGATAAACAGTTTTTTCAGTACAAAAAATTCCCCTTACACGGAACGAAAAGTCGGTTACAAAAATTACATTTTTGTAACCGAATAATAACAAAAATGGTACTAAAAAGCGTTGACTTTTTTGCACCGATCTGTTATAATAAAATCATGGAAAGCAGATAACACAATGGTAATAATTGGAAGGGGTTAGATCAACATGATTACAACTATTAGAATCTACGGAGCGCCCAGGAAAAGACGGGATCAGTACGAAGTACCATATACCGACTATGATTTTGACACGTGCGAGATCATCAACGAGGGAACAGAGGACTTCACAAGGGAGCGGTTAAGCTGCTATCTGAAAACTAACGTACTTGAAAAGGTCAGGGATACGGGTGAGAAACACCCTAGCGGTAATACCAAGTGGGACAGGTACGGGCTGGTTACAATGAGATCGTCAAAGGCTGACTATAGCAAAGCAAGAAGGCTTTTCACAAAAATTTACGCGCAGCAAGGATTCAAACTGCGGTAATACATAGCCCAACTGACGAGAGCTGAACGGTACTCAGCCGAAACCGCCGGAATGGCGGTCTTGGGAAACCAAAATAAAAATAAGCCAAAAAAAAAAAAAGAGCTGACCTATCGGCAAGACGGGGAGAAAGGAAACTATCATGACACTTGAAGAAGCAAAAAGAAAAAACGATGAGATTTTTTATAAATGGTTAGTGTATGGACGCCCTGAAGCATTTTCGGAACTGAATGATAGCAACAGGGATCTGATCCGTGCATATTTAGAAGAAAATCCTGATGCTGTAGGATACAGATTATTTGAGGGAATTGTAGAACTCAAAAACAATCTGCTGCATAATTTTTTCTGCGACTATATTTTTAGCCGGAGTTTGACCGAAAAGGTCACAAGCACAAACCCTATAGATATTGATGATGTGCTCAATGAGAAAAACAGTCTATGTATTATATGGAGTTGACGAAAGGGAAATAACCCAACCGATGAGCGCTGAGCGGTACTCAGCCGAAACCGCCGAAATGGCGGTCTTGGGAAACCAAATAAAAAATCAAGGTGCTGCGATGATAGGCGAGAACGCCCGTATCTGTATGTCATATGACGATATTTTTGATATATCGTGTCGGCGCAGATAAGCAGTAGTTAAATGGAATTTGATAAACAGCCTTGGCTTTTATAATTTACGAGGAGGGCAAAAAAAATGCTAAAAGCGTACTATTACACCACAGCCGATTATAACGGCGTACTGATCACAGACGGAACAAAGGCATGTGATGTTCCGGACTTTCCGCAGGACGGCACTATCGAGGAGGCGAGGAATGACGACATGAGCGGGATTGAAGGGTGCGAGAGCCTGGAGGAGGTTAAGCAGTACATAGGCACGGAGATCTCGTTTTTCGATTTTGTGACAAGCGATTATGACACGATCGAGGAAATCAAGGTATTTTGAGGTCAGACTAAACAAATAAAAGGGAGGTTATTTTATGAAAGGTAAAATTTTAACCTGGGACGAGTTCCGGGAATATTGCAAAGAAGACGCGTACCATTGGCACGAATCGGGGTATAAATCAACCGACGTTACAGAGGAAGACATTCTCGGCGAGTACTCAGAAGACTACTTTGAAGATGACAGCAACGCCGACTATGACGATCTTTCGAGTTGCTTTACAGCCAAAGAATTTGCTTCAAAAACACTCGAATATCTGAGAGAAATCGAGAACGAAGAATGAAAAAACGCTGACCTATCGGCGACACGGGGAGAAAGGGAATTATGAGTTACGTTAAAATCGGTGATGAGGGGTTTATTGACATTGAAGAGGCAGTTATATACGCAGAGGATAGCGAATTAAAGAGTGCCGTAATAGACGTATATAACGACTTTGGCGAGCTTGTGGAAAGTCAGACAATTAACTCCGCAGATAATTATAAATACTATGCGTACGCGATATTTGAGGCGGTTGAAGATGACGGAGTAAACGCGCCCTTATGAGATTGGCACAAAGGGCATGAGGAGGTATTTTACAACACGGTTGAGGAATGTCAAAGGATTCTTGAATTCGCGCATATTGGCAGATATAAAAACGTTGCTGTTTATCAGGATCTATCTACTTATTTTGACGACCGCAACATTATGTTTGTTGACATTGTAATGCAGACGAAATATTTAACATATGTGTAATTATTATTACAGGTTTGTTCCTTAAAAAGAGTAAATGAATGTGGTAAAATATATAAGTAGGAGATCTTATAGATGAAAGGGGGTGAACACGATGTGCAATGAACTGAAACCCTGTCCGTTTTGTGGCGGTGAGGATGTATTTGTATATCTGAAGAGCACAAATTATGATAAATGGTGTGCTGTATGTAGTATTTGCCTTGCGCGAGGTGGAATCGGAGAAACAAAAGAGGAAGCTACAACATTATGGAATACGCGAATGAGAGGCGATAAAAGAGAATGAGAGAGCTATTTTGTAAGCTGGGCAGAGGAATTATTTATTTTGTGGTGGTTGTAATTTTGCTCGCGCCGTGGCTAATTGCGGCAGCGTTTTTCAAACTGCTCGGGATATGATAAACACATTGAAGGGAGGTGATGCCATGAGAAAACCAACAGTTAGCCGGACATTTACGGTAACAAAAATAATTGCAGCTCTACTTAATCTGCAAACGCAGAAGGTAGAGGAGAGGGAAATACTTTTACCACGAAAGGTGGAAAGCGAAAAAGCGATTACCAAAGCGGTAAAGTATGTGGTCGGTGAGGGGTACAAGTACATTTATGCTAAAAACGTAGTGTACGAGAAAGCAACATTTTACATGAGCGAAGCTGATTTTATGCGATATGCAACAAGACTTTAATTAACAAAAAAATGGAGGTAACACAAATGTATAAGTCAGAAATCAAGTTTACAAGCAGGGAACTCACAAAAAGAGAAAAGGTTATGCTGTCAGATGTATCATCGGCAACAAAGTTTGACGATGTTATCAAGGGAGTTGATGAGACATTTGATATTGAGCCCGTCGCATACGCGGTTGTTTCAATTGAGAACGACAACGCAAAGGGCGAAAAGCAGTATGAGGTTATAGTTATTCTTGACGCGGCGGGCAACAAGTTCGTGACAGGCTCCCAGAGTTTCAGGGAGGCATTTATCGGGATCTGGGAGCAGATGACCGACAACGGTGTAATTGCAGAGGGCGAGGAATTTTCAATCAGAGTTTACAAGCGCCCGAGCAAGAATTATTCAGGTAAAGCTTTTATTAGTTGCGCGCTGATCTGATGTATAAAAAAGGGGCAGCGGAGACGCTGCCTCTGATTATTTTAAGGGGTGTTTACAATGAAAAAGAAAAGCACCGGCACAAAGAACAAGGAACTATTAGAGCAATATAGACGGGAACGCAGACGTGTTAATCAGCTAATCCGCCGCGCGGAAAAAAGAGGGTTTATAATTCCGAAGTCTGCAAAGCCCGGGAAGCCGTTAAAAAGACCGACGGAAAAAAGTATTGAAAGGCTGAAGGCTATAACGCCCGAAGCGATCTATGAGAGGGCAAAATATAAAAGTCAAGGCAAAACCTATAGAGGCGAGGAGGCGCGCAAAATAGCGCGCAAAGAGGCAAGGGAGCAGACAGCGAAGAAAAAAGCAGAACAGGCAAAAAGTAAAGCGGAGCAAGCAGCAAGAGAAGAAGCGGAAAAGATTTTTAATATAGAGATCACCGAATTAGAAAAAGCCGCAGAAAAGCCTGCGCCGACGCCGGAAACCGAGTCAATAGAGCCGTCACCAAAAGAAGCGGACATTATTATACACAACGTTGAAGAAGCGTTACCCGAGCCCGACGATGAAAACGAGTTTGAAGTCGGTTATGGCGAGGGAGCCATTATGGATGTTGAGGAAGAACTTGAAAGCTGGGAGCGACCGAGCAATTCAAGTGATTGGTATGCTGAGAAGAAAGAGAAAGATAAAGATAAAATGAGGAGGTTGTTCCACGAGGTTTTAGAGCGAGACGGTGTTGAAGAAGTTGCCAAGCGCATAGAAAACAGCGGCGAACGCTTTAAGCAGCTTCTTGATCGTATTCTATACGGAAGTGACGGCAGGGGAGATCTTGAACGCGACTTTGCTGAAATGGCGGCTATTTTATACGGGCGCCCGTTAACGGTTGATGAGAGTATAACCGTGACATGGTGGGGCGAGTGAGGCATGAAGACGAGGAAAGCCCGTGTATTTGTCGGTGACTTTGAGACTACTGTCTATGACGGACAGGAGTACACCGAGGTATGGGCGTCCGCCTGCGTTGAGGTCGGAAGTGAAGATGTGTCCGTTTTTAGCAGCATTGATGAGCAATTTGATTATTTTATTAGCTTATCATGCAATTTGATTGTGTACTACCATAATCTGAAATTTGACGGAAGTTTTTGGTTAGACTATTTACTGACAAAAAGAGGGTTTAGACAGGCGGCGCATTCATTTGACCCTGAGGATACATCATCATTCAAATGGCAAGCGATCAAAGACATGAAGGATAACACATTGCAATATCTGATCTCTAATATGGGCGCGTGGTATAGCATGATTATCAAGGTCAAAGGAAAAATCATCGAGCTGCGCGACAGCTTGAAGCTTCTCCCGTTTTCGGTTGAGCAAATCGGGAAAAGTTTCGGCACAAGGCATAAAAAATTAAGTATAGAGTATACAGGCTTCAGATATGCAGGCTGTGAAATAACAGAAGAAGAAAAAGCGTATATTTCTAACGACGTGTTAGTTGTTAAAGAGGCGCTTGAAATTATGTTCAGTGAAGGTCACAACAGGCTGACTATAGGGTCATGCTGCTTAGCCGAGTATACCCGGTTAATAGGTCACAAGGCATTTGAACGCTGGTATCCCGATCTGACAAAAGTATACTGCGGCTGTGAGACAGCTGACGCATGGGTGCGGCGGGCATATCGTGGAGGGTGGTGTTATCTGGTAAAAGGTAAGGAAAACAAGCTATTTTATAATGGCACAACCGCAGACGTTAACAGCTTATATCCGTCCGTTATGTCAATTGAAAGCGGCAACAAATATCCTGTTGGTATGCCGACATTCTGGGAAGGAAATTATATTCCGGGTGAGGCGGAGTGTTTTGACAAATTTTATTTTGTCAGGATTAAAACGCGTTTTAAGATAAAGCCGGGCAAATTGCCATTTATACAATTAAAAGGCAATTTCTTATATCCTTGTCATGAAATGCTTGAAACAAGTGATATATATAGCAACGGTAAATATTACCGCGAGTATATTGATTTGTCGGGAGATATACAGCAGGCGCGCCCGACAATAACAATGACAGAAAATGAATATCGACTATTTCGGGAGCATTACGATGTTGAGGATTTTGAAATCATAGACGGCTGCTATTTTAATGCGTCGGTCGGGATATTCGACGATTACATTGAAAAATACAAAAAATTAAAAATGGAAAGTGAAGGCGCGAGGCGCAGTTTGGCGAAGTTGTTTCTAAATAATCTTTACGGGAAAATGGCGTCTTCTGATTGCTCAAGTTTTAAGGTTGCTCAAGTTAACGATGACAAAACGTTATCATTTTTTACTGTTGTCGAGCACAACAAAAAGGTCGGGTATATACCTGTTGGTGCAGCTATAACAGCATACGCGCGTGAATTTACGATCCGCGCGGCGCAGAAAAACTTTTACGGTTTTGACAAACCCGGGTTTATATATGCTGACACAGATAGTATACACTGTGATTTACGCCCTGATGAATTGAAAGGTGTAAGAGAGGATCCTGCTAAATTTCTCTGTTGGAAATTTGAAACCTGTTGGGACGAGGCGATATTTGTCAGACAAAAAACATACATTGAGCATGTCACGCACGAAAACAGGCAGCCTGTTGAGGGTTATTACAACGTGAAATGCGCAGGTATGCCGAGCAGGTGTAAGGAGCTTTTAATCGAGAGCATAACGGGTGAACGAAAACTTGACACATACACCGATGATGAGGAGAAGTTTTTATTAGTGCGGCGTAAACTGACAGATTTTAAGCTCGGTTTAGCTGTACCGTCAAAATTAAAGATGAAGCGGATAAGGGGCGGAGTAATCCTTGCTGACGAATACTATAAATTGAGGTGAAAACATGAATGTTTTTAATTGATTACGAAGAATTAAAGCCTTGTCCGTTTTGCGGAAAAAGTAAAACTTTGTTTGTTGACCATGACGATTATTACGGGCATGACGATTTTTATTATGTAGTTTGTTGTATTTCCGATTATGGTTGTGGGACAACCGGTCCTGCTGCAAGTTCCGAGCAGGCAGCTATTGTTGAATGGAATAGGAGGGCTGACAATGAATGATGAAATGCAGATAGTCAGACACGGTTACTGGATACCTGATAACTGCCGACCTAAGTCTACGCTTTATCGCTGCTCAGTGTGCGGAGAAATTGCTCACGATAGACCGTATGGCTCCTTGAAGCGAGTGCCAAAGAAATACTGTAAGATGAAATATTGCCCTCACTGTGGGGCAAAAATGGAGGTAGATTGCAATGCGTGAGATAGTTTTTAGAGGTAGAAGAAGCTGGGGAAATAAAGACTGGGTAGAGGGAGATCTGCTTCACGGGTATAGCGACCATGTTAGCATAACTAAAAGATTAATGGGTATTGAAACGTGGCAAGTTGAGCCCGAAACCGTGGGGCAGTACACAGGTCTGACCGACAAGAACGGGAAGAAGATTTTTGAAGGGGATATAGTTCAATATGAACTTCATGACATAAGAAACAGAGCCGTAATAAAATACGGAGCCCCAAAAGAGGTCTCGTTT
>JAFOCH010000131.1 GCA_017381395.1 Clostridia bacterium | reverse complement strand
TTTTCCGCACCACCGACATAGTCGGTGGTTTTCCTGCAATCATAAAAAAAGACGCCTTTCACTAGGCGTCTTTTTTTGTAACTCTATTTAATTAACCTACTCCACCGTCATCAGAAGATGTAGTTGATTCTCCGGTAGATGTGGAAGGCGTTTCGGATTCGGAGCTGGATGAATTACTTGAACCGTCGCTAGAGGTTGAGCTGCCTCCACTAGAAGTGTTGCTACTCGAACCGCCACCGTTGCCTCCGCCATTATTCCCACCGACCTGGTTGGAACCATTAGGATTATTACACTGATAAATAATAATGGTGCTGTCGGCAGAAACGGTCATACCGCTATCAATATCGGTGCCTACAACCTTTCCATCCTCGATGGTGGTATCATCCTTTTGCATGACGATAATGTTATCAAGCTGGAATCCTGCAAAAATGAGGGTTAACTTGGCGTCTTCAAGGGTCATGCTACGAACAACAGGCACCTTAATCATTTCCGGTCCCAAGCTAATCTTAATCTCGATAGTTGTTCCCTCAGCTACTGTTTCGCCAGCTTCAATGCTCTGATAATAAATCGTATTACGCTCGTACTCATTACTGTAATTCTTTTCAATAACAGTGAATTTAAGGGTAAGAGCAGTATTAACATCACTCAGAATTTCATTGAGCGTTTGACCAACGCATTGAGGTACAACAACTGTTGCACCATCAGTTATCTCATCAGAAACCGTCTGTGACGAAGTGATTTCGGACGATGTATTAATTTTAGACGAACTATCCTTATCGCCGAATAAATTAGGCGAAATTATCAATCTCCAAATAAAGTAGAAAATGATAAAAAGAATAATCAAAGTGAGAGCAAGTGCTATAAACACATATTTTTTATTACTTTCCTCACCCAAATCGTCCTCTATTAAATCGGTGGAATCCGGATCAACATTCTTTTTGCCAATACCTTGAATGGCTATCGTCGGTGAGCCGATAACTCCGCCCGACTGTGACAAAAGGCATGTTTTAAGCTTGTCCATTGACTTGATACGGTCATCAGCCATAATAGCCAGTCCCTTTGCCATGGCATTAAGCAAGCTCTGCGGCATAGTTTCGACGATTTTTGCCGGTATAATCATGTGGTCGCTTGAAACACGCTCGGTTGCCTCGGGAGGCGGATTGCCGACAAGCACACGGAAAATTGTTGCAGTTATGCTATAAACATCAGTCCAAGTGCCAACCTTTCCGTCAAATCCGTATTGCTCAATAGCGGCATAACCGGGATAAAGCTGTGATGAAAGTTCGGAGTTTTCCATTCGAATACTCTGGATAGAAAATCCCGTAATTCGAATGATACCGTCACGACCTACGTGCAAGGTTTCGGGCGAAATTCCACCATGGATGATTCCCTTTGCGTGTAAGGAAGATAAGGTGGAAATTACCGGGGTGGCAAGCGGCTTAAACTGATCCCATGTAAGCAAACCGCCATTTCTCAATAAAAATTCACGTAAAGTGATAGTTTTTGCATTTTCGGTAACGTAGTATGCAGTACCATTATCTTCAAAAACGTCGATTACCCTAAACATGTTATTGAGATCTGCGCAATCTTCAAGCTTCTTTGCTAGGCCGATAAACTCACCAAGATACTGTGTAAACAAAAGGTCGTTGTCAGTAGAAACGGTCAACTTCACGCCATCTTCGTCACGAGCGGCAATCTTTTCGGGATAAAATTCACGAACTCGAACCGAGCAATCATTTTCCTTATCCCATGCAATATATGTAACACCTTCGCCATTTGAATCAAGCACAGTACCGATAACATATCGATCCTTGATATCAGTTTTGAGAGGAAGATGTCCTGTTTGATTCTCTGTTGCGTTGTCAAAACCGCAGGCCGAACAAATTTCTTCTTCGCCAAGTTCAGACATGCAGTTCATACACAACTTGTTTATATCCTGCAACAAATTTCACTCCAATACAAACATAAAAAGATACACTTAACAAGCCGTGATTAATCACGGCTTGTTATTGATTGAAAATTATTATTCAGCGCGGTTAGCGGGAGGCACGCTGGGCTTGAGTGCCTGACGTGTCTTTCTAACTTCATTGAGGTTTGCAGAAAGACTTTCATCAGTTCTGCGCATAATTTCTTCTACAAAGTCCTGAGCAGCCTTACGCATTTCGCGTGATTTTGCTTGGGCCTGAGCAACGGTCTCGTTTGCCTTCTGCTGAGCAAGCTTTGTAATTTCTTCCTGAGCTACCATAGCGCGTGCTCTTTCTTCGGCGCTGTGAATGATTCCCTCAGCCTCTTTCTTTGCATTAGCGATAATTTCGGCTCTGTCAGCAACTATTCCGCGTGCCTGTTTAATTTCCTGCGGAACATTGAGGCGGATATCATCAATTACAATACGAAACTTTTCGATGCTGATGAGAGATTTACCTCCCGGAATTTTCATCGATTTGTCAAGCATTTCGTCTAACTGGTCAAGCAATTCTTCCATATTCATGTTAATTATCTCCCTTTCTTGAAAGTCTTTCTTTAATATAATCGTGAATTACAGCGGGTACAAATCCGCTTATATCCCCATTGCGTGCGGCAATCAGCTTAACCACGCTGGAGCTGAGGAACATATTCTCGCCCGTGGAAGTAAGAAAAACTGTTTCTGCCTCTGCATTGAGTCGTTTATTGGTAAGCGCCATCTGAAATTCGTATTCAAAATCAGATACAGCGCGTAAACCCTTTACAATAACGGTTGCGTTCTTTTCTTTCATGTAATCGGCTAAAAGATTGTCCGAGCTATCAACCGAAACATTATTAAGACCGCAATCCTTTATTACATCGTTAATCATTTTTACGCATTCATCGGCCGAAAAACTACATTTTTTCGAATCGTTTGACATGACAGCAATAATAACGCTGTCAAAAAGCCGTGAAGCTCGTAAAATTATGTCCAGATGGCCAACGGTTATCGGGTCAAAACTTCCCGGACATACCGCTATTTTTTTATCCATCTACATCACCTCTTTTGTACACAGTGACGGCTAATTTTCCGTATTTATAATTTCTGTAAAAGTTTAAATTTCCAACAGAATCGGGCAATTCTTCGCCAAAAGGATGCTCGCATATAACAACCGAGTTGTCCTTTAAAACAGAGTCAAGCTTTGATAATGCTTGTCCTAAAATCCCCGTTGAATACGGCGGATCGAGAAAAATGATATCAAACTTTTGACTACAACCGGACAAGAATGCCGCATAATCCTTATTATAAACCTTACATTTATCCTCAAAACCGACCGATTTGATATTTTCGAGGGTAACTGCAGCAGACTGCTTACTTTTATCAACAAATACCGCTTCCTTCGCTCCTCGACTAACCGCCTCGATACCAAGCTGTCCACATCCTGAAAATAAATCTAGAACGCTTCTTCCCTCAATATCAAATTGAATTATACTAAACATCGATTCTTTGACCATATCGGTGGTCGGTCTGACGTCGTTTCCGTCAAGAGTACGAAGCTTACGTCCTCTTGCTAAGCCGGTAATTACACGCATAATACTACCTCTATAACATTATCACATTATTTATATAACTTTGTCAATAACTAATTATAAAATTTATTGATTTTGGCATAAATTAGTAGTGATAAATTTAATAACTCTGAAAACAATACTATCAAGGCAACGGCATGATTTTTAAATTAGCGTTTGCGCCGAAATTGCCTTATTGGGACAGTATCAGTGATGGTACTGTCCCTTTCGCTATTTTATTCAAATGTGAGCTGTTCGCCCTTTTCCTCGGTCGAAAGCAACTGTCCCGCAACAGGTAAACTGCGTGAGCGGTAACGATGCGGCTTTTGAAGCATATTCTCTTCATACTGAACCATGCTGACCAGTCGCTGTGAGCGTTTTTGCGTCATAACTGCAACACCCTGGGTATCTTTTGTCGTCTTTGACGCGATAACTCCAGTGTGGAAAAGAAGCATGCGTCCGTTTGACGATTTGAGCAGCAATTCTACGTCTTCCTTAATGTGAAGTGCAGCAGCAAGCGGGAATTTGTTGCAATAAGCCTTTATCAGCTTTTTACGATTTGTCTTTGTTTCGTAAGCTGACATATCAACCTTTGCGATTTTACCATTTTCAAAGGCAAAAATCATATAACCATTATAATCATTATAAGCTGCCATATACACAGGCAATTCCTCGGGATCCATTTCGAGCTTTGCGGCTACAAAGTCACCAAGCAAGCTAGCCTTTGAATCCTCGAATTCTGATGCCCTTGACTTATAAACCTGATGCTGATTGGTAAAGAAAAGCAAATGTGCGGTATTCGAGGTTTCGACAGTTTGGGCGATTTCGTCCCCTTCTTTAAGCTTCTGTTCTCCGCTCATGCGAATTGACTGCGGTGTAATTTTCTTGAAATATCCACCATTTGTAAAGAAAAGTGTAACGGGATAATCGGCAGGAGCATCGAAATCCTCGTTTGAAATTTCACTTTCGTCGGGAACGAAAATTTCGGTTTTACGCGGTTGACCATGCTTTTTAATAATTCCTTGAAGCTCGTCAATAATAATCTTTTTAATCTTTGACTTGCTACTCAAAATACCCTCGTATTCCTCTACCTTCTTTTCTAGTTCTTCAATTTCTTCGAGTCGTTTGAGGATATACTCCTTATTAAGATGACGAAGCTTAATATCAGCAACGTATTCAGCCTGTTCCTTGTCGATACCAAAGCCAATCATAAGATTAGGAACGACCTCGGCATCCTCTTCTGTTTCGCGGACAATTTTAATTGCCTTATCAATGTCAAGCAGAATTTTTCCGAGACCTTTTAACAAATGAAGTTTGCTCTTTGCTTTGTCTAGGTCGAAACAAACACGTCTTCTGACGCATTCCATACGAAAAGCGGTCCATTCCTCAAGCACCTCACGGATGCCGAGTACACGCGGAGAGCCACCGATAAGAATATTCATATTAACCGAAAAGGTGTCCTCGAGCGTCGTTGACTTAAAGAGCTTTTGCATCAATTTGTCAGGGTCAACGCCATTCTTTATATCAATAGTAATCTTCAATCCGCCTAGACCTGTTTCGTCGCGAATATCATTGATTTCTGTAATTTTCTTTGCCTTTGAAAGATCAACTATCTTTTCAATAATCTGCTCACAGGTGGTTGTAGGCGGAATTTGAGTAATATCAATGCAACGCTGTGCTTTGTCATAATTATAAACCGAGCGCACCTTGAATCCGCCACGACCGGTAGCGTAAATTTTTTCAAGCTCTTCCCTATTATAAACGAGCCGTCCTCCGCCTGGGAAATCAGGTGCAATAAGAGTATCGGAAATTACACAGTTTTCATCACGAAGATATGCAATTTCGGTTTCACAAACCTCGGTCAGGTTAAAGGGGCAAATATTACTTGCCATACCGACCGCGATACCTGTGTTCGCGTTTACAAGCACTGTCGGGAATGTTACGGGAAAGAGTGTGGGTTCCTTCATCGTAGCATCGTAGTTATCTACAAAATCGACCGTATCCTTGTCAATATCCTTAAACAGTTCAGCCGCAATCGGAGCTAGCTTTGCTTCGGTATATCGCGACGCAGCGCACATCATATCGCGCGAATATGCTTTACCAAAGTTGCCCTTTGAATCAACAAACGGGTGCAGTAATGCTTCATTACCCATCGACAAGCGCACCATTGTATCGTAAATAGCAGCATCACCGTGAGGGTTTAGCTGCATTGTACGACCAACAATATTCGCGCTCTTAATTCTTGCACCGTTAATAAGCCCCATACCGTGCATGGTATAAAGCAACTTTCTATGCGATGGCTTAAATCCGTCGATTTCGGGAATAGCACGTGAGATAATAACGCTCATCGCATAAGGCATATAGTTAGTTTCGAGAGTATCGATAATATTTTGATTAACTACCGTTCCTGCGCCTGCAATATAGGCATTGTCGGCGGCAGGATTACTCTTTTTCTTAATCTCTTTTTTTCTAGGAGCCATAATTTGTTTTATCTCCTTATCAGCTTAAGTCAGCGTCATCAACGTAAAGATGACCGACCTCTGCAATATGGTCTTTTCTGCCCTGCAAATTGTCGCCAAGAAGCATATCAAACACCTGAGCGGTAGCTTCTGCATCACTCGGCATAATTTTGATAAGTCGGCGTGTTTCGGGATTCATAGTAGTAAGGTTCATCATTTCGGGCTGGTTTTCGCCAAGTCCTTTTGAGCGCTGGATGGTGTATTTTTCGCCATCAATTTTTTCTAAAATCTGCGCTTTTTCCTTATCATCATAGGCAAAATAAACCTTGTTCTTTGTATTAATTTCATAAAGCGGAGTTTCGGCAATGAATACCTTTCCCTCCATAATAAGCGTCGGTGCCAGACGATAAATCATTGTCAAAATAAGCGTTCTAATCTGGAATCCGTCAACGTCGGCATCGGTACAGATAATGATTTTATTCCAGCGCAAATTGTTAATATCAAAGTTTGAGAGGTTTTTATTCGACTTTGTCTTAACCTCTACGCCACAGCCGAGAACCTTTATCAAATCGGTGATAATTTCGCTCTTAAAAATCTTATCATACTCTGCCTTTAAGCAGTTGAGAATCTTACCTCTAACTGGCATTATTGCCTGAAAATCAGGGTCTCTCGCCTGCTTACAAGCACCTAATGCCGAGTCACCCTCTACTATAAAGAGTTCGCGTTCATCGATACTCTTTGTTCTGCAATCAACGAATTTCTGGACACGGTTTGCCATATCCATCTTTGTTTGCAAAGTGTTTTTAATGTTAAGACGTTCTTTTTCCGAGCGTTCACGACTTCTCTTGTTAATAAGCACCTGCTCGGCTATCTTATCAGCATCTGCTTTATTTTCAATAAAATAAATTTCTAGCTGATGACGTAAAAAGTCGGTCATTGCTTCCTGAATGAATTTATTGGTAATCGACTTTTTGGTCTGATTTTCGTAGGATGTCTGGGTTGAGAATGACGAAATAACAATCAGTAAGCATTCCTCAATATCACTGAACGTAATCTTGCTCTCGTTCTTTGTATATTTGCCCGCTTGCTTGATATATGCGTCGATTTGTGAAACGAATGCGCTTCTGACTGCCTTTTCAGGTGCGCCACCATGCTCCAAAAAGCTCGAATTGTGATAGTATTCCTTTAATGTATTGGTCTTTGAAAAACAAAGAGAAACCCCAATTTTAACCTTATATTCGGGCTTGTCCTCTCTGTCACGGCCCATACGCTCGGTTGACCAGGTTTGAATGGATGTAAATGCAGTGTTATCAGCCGTTTCTTCAACGTAATCAGAAATACCGTTTTCGTATTTAAACTCGGTGGTTTTAAATCCTGCCGCACTATACTGATCGCGCAGTACAAAGAGAATATTCGGGTTGACTACCGACTGACGCTTTAATATTTCCTTATAATAATCAACCGAAACGTCAATATCGGTAAATACCTTTATATCAGGCTTCCATCTGATTTTTGAACCGGTCTGTCTGCCCTCGTATTTTTCTTTTTTAAGTCCGCCTATATTTTCGCCTTCTTCAAAATGAAGGGTATAAATATATCCGTCGCGCTTAATTTCGACGTCCATATATTCGGACGCATACTGAGTCGAGCAAAGTCCAAGTCCGTTTAAGCCAAGTGAAAACTCATAGCTTCCACCGTCATTGGTATTATATTTACCACCCGCATACATTTCGCAAAAAACGAGCTCCCAGTTTTCCTTTCCCTCGTTTTTATTATAGTCAACGGGAATGCCTCGACCAAAGTCCTCAACCTCAACCGAATGGTCAAGATAGCGGGTTACGATGATTTTTTTACCGTGACCTTCACGAGCTTCATCGATGGAGTTGGATATAATTTCAAATATTGAATGCTGACAGCCGTCGATTCCATCAGAGCCGAAAATAACTCCCGGTCTCTTTCTTACACGGTCAGCACCTTTTAAAGATTGAATACTTTCGTTACCATATTCTGTGGTCTTTTTGGCCATTATTCTATCTCCGATTTTCAAATATTATGGGTATACATTATAAATAATACACTATATATAGTTTTCAGTCAAGTTTTTGTTGCAATTTAAGTTTAATTTTTCCA
>JAFOCH010000130.1 GCA_017381395.1 Clostridia bacterium | reverse complement strand
CGATGTTAACTTCGACGAGAATATCGGTCACTATGCCCATTTCCTCGCTTCTGCGCGAAATCTCGTTAGCAAGGCGGAAGGAATCAACCGACTCAATCATACTCACCTTGCCTACCACCTGACGCACCTTGTTGGTCTGCAAATGGCCGATAAAGTGGCGGTCGGCAGATGCATCATACTCGTCAATTTTTGATAAAAACTCCTGAACCTTGTTTTCACCAATAAGCTTTATCCCATTTTTTATCGCGTGGTTGATAACCTCAACGGATATCGTCTTTGTCGCGGCGAGAAACATAATTTCGTCAGATTTTCTGCCCGAAAGTGCCGCCGCCTTTTCGATTCGTGCTGTTACGTCGGCGAAATTTTCGTCAAAAATCGCACACCGTTCCTTTATATCCTCAGCTAATAACTTTTCCGTCATATAAATCATTTCCCTTTACAACAAGTTCGTCATAGAGTCGCAGTTCGCCGCCCTTTTTGCATACGACAAAGTCGTTTCCGTTATACACAACCTCGATTGGCATGAATTTTACCGTGTTTCCGTTTTTGATATAAACGCCCTTTTTACCGTCGACGATTTCGAGTGCATCGTTGGGAACGTAAAGTCCGTCGAAGCTGCTCAGCACAATCGAAATCGGCTGTGTTCTGATGAGCGAAAGCTCACCGCTCATATATCTGCAACGAAAAACTACCACCGTTTCGCCGGTAGCGGCATCACGATTGATCTTATGCACCTTTACGGGAAGCTCGGTCGACGTTTGAAGGGGTATGCGGATAATTAACGACTGACCTTCGGTAAATTTGAGCGAATTCTCGAAGGAAAGGCTGGTTGCGATATACCAATCCACGCTGTCAACAGTTTTTCCAATAACCGTTTTGTCGGTTTGTTCATTCGGTTTGATTGCTTCGAGATCGGCTTTGGAAAGGGTTTCGATGCTATCACTCGTAAGCACGTTTTCGTATCCGTCAATGGACGAAACGAAATATCCCGCCTTTTCGGAAATTACGCTTTTTGCCACACCAAGTCGGGATTCGAGTGCCGATTTTTGCGTATTGAGTCGGGAAAGACGATCGTAAAAATCGGTTTCGGCACCAATTGCGACCAGACGCTTGTTAAGCAGTGTCAGGTATTCGTCGGAAATGACCGAAAGCTTGCTGTAATCGCCGTCGGCAACGCTGTCCAAAAGATCGATTAAGCTATCGTCAATCTGGCCGTCAACCTGGTCGAGATTGGTAACGTTACTCATATCCATATTACAAATTCCCGACAGATTCTTTATCTGTTTATCGAGAGCGGCTATCTGCGCCTTTATCTCGACGTCATTCTCGCTATTGTAAATTCCTGCAACCTTTCCGCCCTTTGCCACACGGCTACCGTCGGCTATTTCGTAGCTCAAAACGCCACCGACAGCATCGTCGCAGGTAATAATGGTTTCGTCACGGATTATGTAACCCTCCGCCTTGATAATTTCCTCAGCGGTATAGGATGTGGCTGTTTCGGTCCTTATGGAGCTGATTGAAGCAAACAAGGTTTGATATAAAAGATAGACAATAAGCAGAATTCCGGCAGATGTAGCCAGTATCTTTGTATAATTAAACTTCATCAGTTTTTTCGTCAACTCCTATGATTTATTTACTATTCCTCGGGTGTAATTTCGGCTTCGTTCTCAAATTTTATGTTAACCGACGGCACCATGGTAGAAATGGCGTGTTTATACACCAAATTTTGCTTTCCCATACTGTCGATTAAAACGGTGAATCCGTCAAAGGAAATTACCCTTCCCTTAATTTGAAATCCGTTTACAAGAAAGACGGTGACCTCCGTTTTTTCCTTTCTTGCCCTGTTCAAAAACACGTTCTGTAAATTGATATTTGCCATTTTCTTTTTCTCCTTCTTCGCACTTTTTAAACGACTTTTCCCGTGCGAGAAGGATAAAAGCCGCCATCCGATTGATTACTTTCGGATGTTTACTCGGCCATTATACCATATTTACCATTTATTTCCAGTATTTTTATTGAATTTTCTAATAATTTTTTTAAATCGGCTCCATCGGCGGTTATCCAGTTGATTCTTTCATCCCGATTAAACCATGTCATTTGCCGCTTTGCGTAGCGTCGCGTTTCGCGTTTTAAGCTTTCCACCGCTTCGTCAAGGGTACATTCCCCCTTTAAAAACGGGATAAATTCCTTGTGCCCAATCGCCTGCGCTGACGTTGCCAATCCGTCCGACATCGACTCTTTTGCTTCGTCTAGCAGTCCGTTTTTGAGCATTATATCGACACGCTTGTTTATTCTTTCGTATAAAAGCTCGCGGTTTTCGAATCTGATGCCGATGGCGGTCAGGTCATACTCTGACGGATTTATCATCGACCGACGCTGCTGTTCGGTCATGGTAACTCCGCTCGAATAATACACCTCTAACGCGCGTATCACTCGCTTTAAATTGTTTGGGTGCAGAGTTTCGGCATATTCGGGGTCGATTTCGTGCAATCTTTTTAACATTGCTTCGTTGCCGATTTCTGCAGCTTCTGCGGTAAGCTTGGCTCGTAGCTCGGAGGTATCTTCTTCCTCCGTAAAGGTGAGATTATCAACCAATGACGAAAAGTAAAGCCCCGTACCACCGACCAAAATCGGCATTTTATTTCGGCTGTGAATATCGGCAATAGCCCTCTTTGCCTCGTCAACATAACGAGCAACCGAATAACTCTCACTCATTTCTGCTATGTCAATCATATGGTGGGGAATGCCCATCATTTCATCGGTTGTGGGCTTTGCCGAGGCGATATCCATCCCCTTGTAAATCTGCATCGAGTCGCAGGAAACCACCTCGCCGTTAAGCCGGCGGGCTATTTCGACGCCGAGCGCCGTTTTTCCCGATGCGGTGGGGCCGACAACAGCTATCAGCGGTATTTTTTTATTGAAGGCGTCCAAACTGTTTTTCAAGCTCCTTTTTAGTGAGTATGAAGGCAACCGGTCGTCCATGAGGACAATATTTTATATCATCGTGGCGAATGATTCGCTCGGCAAGGGCGGCCATTTCGGCAGGATTTGAGCGTGTACCCGCCTTTATCGCGGCACGGCAGGCAATATTGTGATAAAGCCAGTCGAGCTTTTCGATTTCAACCGAGTTTTTATTATCGGTGAAGCCCCCTGCCATTTCGTAAACGAGATTCTTTATATCCTCGCCGACCAAAACGGTGGGCACCGCACGAACGATTACCGACGATGCACCAAAATCCTCGATGTCAAATCCTGTGCGAATAATCAGGTCGAGATTATCCAGAATGGCGGCATATTCCTCTTTTGTAAGAGGGACGGCTATCGGCTCGAGCAGCATTTGGCTATCGTGTTCGCTCTGCTTAATTTTTTCAAAAAGAATTCGCTCGTGGGCGGCGTGCTTGTCGATAAACACCACCGAATCGCCGTATTCGGCCAAAATATAGGTGGTAAACGCCTCGCCGATTATGCGAATTTCGGACAGATCGGTGTCATCAGCAACCGATTCGGTAACCGAATTTTGCGGCTCGGTGACAGTTTCTATTGATTGGTCGAGCTGAGCAGAAGTATTGCTTTCAAGTCGGTCGAGTTGAGCTATTTCTTCAACTTCGGGTTGAACGGGAGATTCACTTTCGGATTGAACCAAATCGCAACCTTCGGTTTGGACCAATTGTGACAAAGCAACTTTTTCCGCCGGCTCATCATCACAGAAAACGTCAATGTTCTTCTTTCCAAGTGACGTGGTGTATTTTACAACCGGCTCGCTTTTCATCACAAGCGGCTCTGCCTTCGACTCCGACGATTTTGGATCAACGTTGACTGTGCTGCCGATAAAATCGGAATCGGTGGCATAGGCCGATGAATATGAGGGAGATTTGCTGGTTTTTTCGGGTTCAAAATTATTAAGGGGATTATCAATTATACTGCTGCGCTTTGCTACAGTTTCAGTTTTATGTAAACTAATCTGTTCCCCTTGAATAGCGTTGGGTATTACACGCTGAGTCTTTATTTCAGGGCGGTTATCCCCTTCTGTTAAAGCGGATTTTACCGCGTAATATACAATGTTAAATACGGCTCTTTCGTCGGCAAAACGAGCTTCCGTCTTTGACGGGCTGACATTTATGTCAACTAAATTGTACGGGATGGACAAATTGAGTACGCAAGACGGGAACTTTCCGACCATAACCGAATTTTTACACGCCTGTTCTAGCGCCGCCATCAAATTCTTTGACTTTATATAGCGGCCATTGATGTAAAAATGCTGCATATTTCTATTCGCCCTCGCAGAAAGCGGAGAACCGACAAAGCCGCTGACCGACATATTATTAAATGTGTAATCAACCTTTATCAGCGAATTGGCAAATTCGCGGCCAAAAACGGCATAGACGGTGGCTTTGAGGTCGTTGTCACCGGGTGTGGTGAGGGTGTTCTTTCCATCGCGGATGAATCGGAAGGAAATTTCGGGATGAGAGAGGGCAATTTTGTCAATTACACCTGCGACGGCATTGGATTCGCTGACATCCTTTTTGAGAAATTTCATTCGCGCAGGAGTGTTAAAGAACAGATCCCTGACAATTATTGTAGTACCGACGGGACAGCCGGCATCCTCGATAAACTCCTCTTCCCCACCGCTGATGGCATATTTTGAGCCGGTTTCGCCCTTTTTACAGGTGAGAAGTTCAACCCTTGCAACTGCGGCAACCGACGCGAGAGCTTCGCCACGGAAGCCGAGGGTTGCGATGCTATCAAGGTCATCAACCTTATCCACCTTGCTCGTTGCATGGCGTAAGAATGCTGTTTTTATATCCTCGCGTGCGATTCCCGAGCCATTGTCGGTCACACGCATAAAGGTTATGCCGCCATTTTGAATTTCGACAGTAATTTGCGTTGCGCCGGCGTCAATCGAGTTTTCGACAAGCTCCTTTATTACCGAAGCAGGTCGCTCTACAACCTCGCCTGCAGCTATAAGCTCGGCGACCTGACGGTCGAGCACCTTAATTTGTGGCATAATAGCATAACCTCCCTTTAAATTAGATATTTTTCGCCTTGTTTACAAGCTCGTAGAGCTTTTGCATTGCTTCAATTGGGGTGAGGACGTTGACGTCGAGCATCTTCATCTCGCCAATTAGCTCGTCCGATTCGTGCGAATCGAATCCAAGCTGATTGTCCATATCCGCAGGCTGATTCACATAGCGAATCTCACGCGGTCCTCCGTCACCCTGTTCGAGTTCGGTGAGTATTTTCTTTGCATTCCTAATAACCGAATCGGGCAGGCCTGCGAGCTTCGATACCTCGATACCATAGCTGCCGTCGGCCGCTCCTCGTACAATTTTACGTAAAAAGGTGATGTCATCGCCGCGTTTCTTTACCGACGTGTTGTAATTGATAACGCCGCTGATGGTATTTTCCATTTGAGTCAGTTCGTGATAGTGGGTAGCAAAAAGCGTCTTTGCTCCAATTCGCTTGCGGTCGCATACAAATTCGAGCACCGCTTGAGCAATCGCCATTCCGTCAAAGGTCGAGGTACCTCGTCCAATTTCGTCAAAGACGATAAGACTGTCCTTTGTCTCGTTTCGCAGGATGTGAGCAACCTCGCTCATTTCGACCATAAAGGTTGACTGACCGCTTGAAAGGTCGTCGGATGCACCTACACGCGTGAAAATAGCGTCGCAAATGGAAACGTCCGCACTTTCGGCAGGGACGAATGAGCCGATTTGCGCCATGAGGGTAATGACGGCAACCTGGCGCATATAGGTCGATTTACCCGCCATATTCGGTCCAGTGATAACGGCGCAAAGATTGTTTCCATTGTCGAGCAGAGTGTCATTTGGGACGAAGGGCGATTTATTTATCGCTTCGACTACGGGATGACGTCCCTCGCGGATGTTTATAACGCCGTTTGTATTTATTGTCGGGCAAACATAATTATTATTTGCCGCTACCTTTGCTAGTGAGTAGAGTGCATCAAGGCGTCCGATTGCATCGGCTGTGCGCTGAAGCGCCTCTAAATCCTTTGCTACCGTTGCCTTTACCTCGTCGAAAAGCTCACCTTCAAGACGGACAAGTCGCTCCTGCGCGCCGAGGACTCGGCTTTCCTGAACCTTGAGCGATTCGGTAATATATCTTTCGGAATTGACGGTGGTTTGCTTTCGGATATATTCGGGAGGAACAAGCTCCTTGTAGCTATTGGTAACCTCTATGTAATAGCCGAAAACCTTGTTATATTTAATGCGGAGATTTTTGATTCCTGTGCGCTCTCTTTCCTCCGCCTCGATTTTGGCAATAAAGCCGTGTCCGTCCTTTCGGATAAGGCGGAGCGAATCGACCTCCTCATTATAGCCCTCGCGGATGACGTCGCCATCCTTTAAGGTGATGGGTGGCTCGTCAACGATGGCTCGATTTACGAGGTCCAAAATATCCTTATGCTCGCCGATGTCGTTATTGATTTCGCGAATAATTCGACTCTTGCACGGAGAGATAAGCTCCTTTATCTGCGGCAAGCGGCTGATTGTATATGCGAGCGAACGAATTTCGCGCGGATTGGCCGTGCCGTGAAGCACCCTAGTCATAAGGCGGCGAATGTCGTAAATTCCGTTCATGGCAACCGCAAGTTCGCCTCGCAGTACCGAATCGGAATAGAGCTCGGCTACACCATTCTGACGCGAGGTGATTTGAGCCAAATTGATAAGCGGCTGCTCAATCCAGCTACGGATAAGACGCTTTCCCATAGCGGTTTCGGTTTTATCCAGTACCCAGAGGAGTGAGCCCCTGTGCTCGTGGCCTCGCATTGTTTCGATAAGCTCTAAATTAGCTCTAGTCGAAATGTCGAGCTTCATATACTGATCGTCGGAATAAACGTTTATTTCGTTGATTCCTTCGAGTCCGCTTTTTTGCGTTAAATATAGATATTCGAGGGTGGCTCCGATAGCCATTAGCGCGGTGTCTCCCGGTATGCCGAGAGCCGAAACGGTCATATTAAAATGAGTTTCGGTGCGTTCCTTTGCATTAGCCAAATCGGCATATTTCTCGTCAACGTGTTCGCTTCGGCAACCAATTCGATGCTCGATATAATCGCAAACTGACTGCGGCACATTACCGCAAAGGATGATCTCGCGCGGCAGATACCTTCCGAGCTGACTATTGATTCGCTCGGCTAACAGATTCTCGGCATCGGTCATTTCGGTAAGATCAAGCTGACCGGTCGACGAGTCGACAAAGCAAAGTCCCGCTGAGTCCCCATTCACGACAAGACAGGAAAGAAAGCTGTTCTTTGCCTCGTCGAGCATACTGTCCTCGATAACAGTTCCGGGTGTGATAATTCGGGTGACGCCACGTTTTACGAGTCCTTTTACGCTGGCGGGGTCCTCCATCTGTTCGCAAATGGCAATTTTATATCCCTTTTCGACCATTCGAGCAATGTAAGCGTCGCAGGAATGGTATGGCACGCCACACATAGGAGCTCGTTCCTCGAGCCCGCAATCGCGACCCGTAAGAGCAAGTTCCAATTCCTTTGATGCGACCTTTGCATCGTCAAAAAACATCTCGTAAAAATCGCCGAGACGGAAAAAGATAATGCAGTCATCATATTCTTTTTTTATATCCAGATACTGCTGCATCATTGGGGATAATTTCGCCATTTTTTCACACCCTGAACTTCTTTTTCAGTTTAATCTAAATAATTAGTGGCAGCCACCGCAGGATGAGCAGCTTCCTGAGCAGCTATGCTCCTGGGGTTCGCAAGTATCGGGGTCCTCGCCATTGCAGCAAAGCTCGAGAATAGCGTAAACCTTGTTTACCATACTGCTGTAAAGCTGATTGGCTGCGTTGAATTTCTGCATTTTTTCGTTAGCGATGATGTCAGCGTATGACTTGCGAAGCTGTACGTTAAGTTCGTTAATTTTGGCTTCGTCCTTTTCTTCCTTCTGACCTTCTTCGGCAAGCTGCATTTTGATCAGATTGAATTCACCGATTGCACCCTGCAAAGTGGTATCGTTGTCGGCTTCTTCCTTTGCCTTGATATACTCCTTGAAGCTTTCGTCGGCCTGAATTGCCTTTCCAAGTTCTCTAACTGATTTGATGATGTTTTCCATTGTTTTTAATCCTCCAAATTTATAATTTTTCCTTCTAATATCCAGTTTAGTGCCCGCGTTACCTCGACAGAGGCAAAATGTCCCAACATATCGTCGTTTCCGTCGAAGCTGATGCCGACGTTTCCGCTAGTTCGCGCAAATATTTTGCCATCGTCATGGAATTCTTCGCAAAGGACACGAACTGTTTTGCCCACGAGCTGTGCATTTCGCTCGGCGGCAATCTCCTCCTGTGCTGAAAGAAGCTCGCCCATCCACTTTGCCTTTTCCTCGTGGGTGTACAGGTCGGGCATTTCGGCGGCAGGTGTTCCCTTTCGGGCGGAGTAGATAAATGTGAAAAGAGATGTGAATTTCACCTCTTTTATAAGTGAAAGTGTATCGCAAAATTCGTCATAGGTTTCGCCCGGGAAGCCGACGATTACGTCGCTTGTGAGGGAAATGTCAGGCATTCTTTCGCGTGCCGCCTTTATCAGTGACAGATATTTTTCGCGGTCATAGTGGCGGTTCATAGCGGTAAGCACGCGATCGTTTCCCGACTGGAATGGTAGGTGCAGATGACGGCAAACCTTTTTACAATCGCGCATCGCGTCGAGCAGTTCGAGTGTGCAATCCTTTGGATGCGAGGTCATAAATCTAATTTGAAAATCGCCGTCGAGGTCATTTATCATACGAAGCAGTTTTGCAAAATTGACGCCGTGCGACTCCCCTTTTCCGTAGGAATTGACGTTCTGACCGAGGAGGGTTATGTCCTTGAACCCTGCGGCAATCATTTGACGTGCTTCTTCGATTATTGATTCAGGCGAACGTGAACGCTCGCGACCTCTGACATACGGCACTATACAGTATGTGCAGAAATTATTGCAACCGTACATTATCGGTAGCCATCCCTTGAAACTGCCGTCGCGACGAACGGGCAATCCCTCGGCGATTATATCCTCTCCGCCAATTTCAAATACTCGACGTTCGGTCGATAATTTATGAAAAATGAATTCGGGAAGGCGGTGAATAAGCTTTGTTCCAAATAGAATATCGACAAAGGGATAGCTGCTCCTTATCTTTTCGGCAACCTGCTTTTGCTCGGTCATACAGCCGCACAAAATGATGATGCAGCCGTGGCTTCTCTTATGCTTTTTGAGGGCACCTACGTTTCCGAATACGCGGTTTTCGGCGTGTTCTCTTACCGCACAGGTGTTAAAGAGGACAAGGTCGGACTCGTCGACATTTTCGGTAAAGTCGAAGCCCATATCCCGAAGCATTCCCTTCATTCGCTCGGAATCGCTGACATTCTGCTGACAGCCGTAGGTGTGAACGTAGGCAAGCGGCTTTTTATTATACCGCGCGGCAACAAGCTCAGCCGCCTTTTGCGTAAAGTCCCTTTGACGAGCAAGCTCGGTCGATGAAAGGGTTTTATTCTCTGACAAGGTTAAATTCTCCTAACCTAATTTTTTAAGTAGTTCGATGAGTTCGTTTGGCTCATCAATAATTGCAGTTGCGCCGTATTCCTCGAGTTCGGTGCGAGGTCTGAATCCCCAGGAAACGCCAACGTCGTAAGCGCCACTGTTTTTTGCCGTTTGGATGTCAACGCAGGAGTCACCGACAAAAACGCAATCATCGGGTGTGACGCCAAGCTTTTTCATCGCGATATGGGCGAGTGTAGGGTCGGGCTTTTTCGGAATGTCGTCGCTTGCACCAAAGATATAGTCGAAGCAATCAGGATAAAGCTTTGCAAGGATTTCCTTTGCGGCGGGTTCGTCCTTGTTGGTGACTACGGCAGTTTTGTATCCGAGGGACATAACCTCTTTTACAACCGCGGGCACACCGGGGTAAGCCGCCGTCTTATCCATGCTATGCACATTGTAGTATTCGAAAAATTTATCCTTTACAACCGAAATTGTTTCGGCATCTCTCTTTTCTTCGGGTAGCGCTCTTTCGATAAGCTTGGGAATTCCGTCGCCGACAAAATAGCGAAATGCATCGGTTTCGTGCGTTTTAAACCCAAAGGCAGAAAGCGCATAATTGGTAGCATCGGCGAGGTCGTCGAGGGTATTTGTAATGGTGCCGTCCATGTCAAAAAGCACCGCTTTAATTCTATTCACTGTGGCAAATCTCCTTTTAAAACAAGCAAAAATATCAGCAATTATAGTTAATCAATTTATTATACCAAAAAGCATCTGCTTTTTCAAACATATTTCGCATATTTTTATACATTTTCGGACAAAAAAATACCTCACGGAAAATTTTGGTCCGTGTGGTATTTTTTATTACTGATTTATAGCCGATTATTCGGCCTCAAATTGCTCTTTCACCGACTTGTAATCTCCGGTGAGAAGGGCTATCGAGCCGCTGTAAATTTTAAGCGTGTTTTCGTGGAAGGTTTCCTTTACCAGCTTTGCCTGTTCCATATCGGGAACAAGTAAGGAAACGGTCAAAATCGGGTGGTCACCGTCAATAATTGAACAGGTGACGTTGACTCCGATGTCGGTTTGTTCCATTTCGACCTTATTCTGCGCCTTGCTACGCCTGGTTGCGAGCATTTTAAGTCCGGCTTTAATCGCCTTTTCGCGCACGGTGAAAGGCAAATTCTTATACAACTCGTCGATGGCTTCCTTGCCCTTTTCACTAACTGTATAAAGCTCACCCTCACCCTCGACACGAATAATACTTCCGTTGTCGGCGAGGTCGCCAATTGCCTGAACTACCTCAAAATAGTTTGCAATTTCTTCGTTTATTAAAACCTGCAAAATCTTATCCTTTGGAATAGGTTCTTTAAGCGTTGAAAGCAGGTAGCACACCATCTGTCTAACGTGTTGGCTGCTGATAAGT
>JAFOCH010000129.1 GCA_017381395.1 Clostridia bacterium | reverse complement strand
CTGGGGAATAAAGGTTTTGCAGACCTCTGCCTTACCACTTGGCTATGGCGCCGTATCAACGACTAATACAGTATATGCGAAAAAATTGCTTTTGTCAGTACAAAAATTGTGATTTGACACATTTTATAGTTTTTTTAATATTTTGTTATTTAATTTAACTAATATTATAAATTGTTAGAATAAAATTTTAAAAATCTATTGAAATATTTACAAATTTATCGTAAAATTTATGAGTAAAAGTACAATTATGCAATTTAAAAGGATGGATGAAACGTTATGTCAATTTTAAAACGAATTTTGTTTTTCGCTGTTTCTGTTTGTATGATACTTGCCATGTTCTCGGTTTGTATTGTTGCAAATGCTTACGAAATACTTGACAACGTAAAGATTGCTTTGTCAACCAATGTCACCACTATTGAAAAGTTAGGCACGGTTGAGCTTTCTGTCGTTTTAGATAATTATGGCGACTATATCGCAGGAAACAAGGTTCTTGCTGCCGCTGTAATCAACGTCGGTTTTGTTGAAGATGTTGTTACCCCTGACGTTGATAATGTCGTTGTTGCTGATTCGATTAAAAATAATATTGTGCTCAATGCTGCAGATGGCAATTTGACATTTGTTTTGACCGGCGACACCTCCAGTTATGTTACTGCAGATCAGCTTGCTGCTAACAATGGTGTATTGTTTACCATTCCTTTTGATGCAAAGGACGTTGACGCTGATATTACTTTCTCTGTTAATAAAGGATTAGACACTGCCGCAACATCACTTGCTGTTCTTGATCTCGATGTTGTATCAGGTGGTACAGGTGCTCTTATCACCGATGCTACTGTTACAGGCATTGGTGACTATGTTTCTGTTATAGTTGGTGAAGGTAGCGATTACGTTTACCAGCCTCAGTCAATTACTGTAACAATGGTTGACGCTTACGGAACTGATGGCTATTGGTATGCTCCTGATAGCGACGGACCTTTCTATGTTGGCGATAGAGTTGTTTTCAATACTGCATACGCATCCATCTATTTAGACGGAACAAAGTTTGATCCGTGGACAGCATACTTCACCTTAATGGGTGGTACCGGTTCGTATAATTCGGCAGGAAATATTCAGCTTTATGTTGGAGCCGGTGGCGGCGGCATTACACTTGATAAAGCAGGTGTATGGGAACTTTATTGCTACAATAACAGTGTTCGCTACTCGCTGATGAAAATTGAGGTTTATCCCGCTATAACACAAGCTGACGTTGTCGCTGCAAAGGTGTTTGACCAAACAGTAAAGGCGTTGCCGAACGCTGACGACGTTACATTAGATGACGAAGATGCGATTTTAGCTGCAGTTGCTGAATACGAAGCACTTACTCCCGCAGCACTGACCTTCATTACTGAAGAAGAGAAATATATCGCAGTATATGAATCGTATTTGACACTTAAATATGGCAGTGTTGGTCGTGCGCAGGCATACGAGGTAATTGAAGTTATTGACGAGTTACCCGAGCCCGGAGATGTTACTCTCTCCGATGCAGAAGCTATTTCTAATGCGCGTGATATATATACCTTGCTCAACGATGAGTACAAGGAGTATGTTGAAAATTACAAAAAGCTGTTAGCTTGTGAATCTGCTCTTGATGCTATCTATGTGCCGCAGACCATTACTTACGCTCCTAACGACACATCAGCCACATCTACAAGCTATGTTTCATTCAGCAAAAACGAGTTTAACGTATCTGACAGTTTGAAAAATAATGCTTGGTGGAATAACTATACCTTTAATTACACCAATACTGCAACAGGAATCACCCATTCGGGTAAGATTTATAATGCATATTACGTATGCGAAAGTGCAGGAATTTCTCAGCACGCTCAGGTAGGCTACGGTAACTCAACCGGTATGTCGGCTAATGCATATACACTTCCGGCCGCAGGTGAATGGGTTTTAAAGGGAACCATTGAAGATAACACAAATGGACATATCTCAGTTGAACTTGCTCGCTTCACCGTTGGCGAAAAGCCTTTTGGAAATGAAGATAACGAAGCAGCCAACGACGTAATTGATCGTATCAATAATTTACCTGAAAAAATTACACGTAATGATATTGATACTGTTATGCAATTAAAAGCAGACTACGATGCACTGGTAAGATATGATCTCGTATCTGATGAACTGGTCGTAAAGCTTATTGCAACAGTTGAAGCAGCTGACAGAGTGTCTAATCTCGTTTCTGATATAAATGACGATGGTGTCCTCGATTCAACCGACCTTCTTTTGATTCAGTTTATGATCGTTGGTGAAAGTGAAATTGTTGATGGTGCAGATGCTGACGGTAACGGAAAGGTCGATGCACTTGATCTTCTTAAACTTCAGCAGCATATTCTTGGATATGCATTTTTGTTCTAATTAAATAAAAAAATCGCAGTGTAAAAACTGCGATTTTTTGTTTTTGTCGACTTGATATTATAATAGAGTTATATTATAATTATATAAATAATTATTTGGAGCAAAAGATATGAAATTTACAAAAATGCATGGTATAGGTAATGACTATATCTATTTTAATTGCCTCGATACCGATATTAGTGACCCGAATGGGCTTTCAATTGCTTTGAGCGATCGTCATTTTGGCGTTGGCGGCGACGGAATTGTTATGATTATGCGCTCGGATGTTGCCGATTTCAGAATGAGAATGTTTAATGCTGATGGTAGCGAAGGTAAAATGTGCGGTAACGCAACCCGTTGTATTGGAAAATACGTATTTGAAAAGGGCTTAACAGATAAAACTGAATTTACACTCGAAACACTTGGCGGAATAAAAAAGCTTCAGCTTCAGGTCGAGAATGGAGAGGTTAAATCAGTAAAGGTAGATATGGGAAAGGCAATATTAAATCCTGCTGAAATTCCCGTTTTACTTGATGGAGAAAATGTAGTAGACAGAGAGGTTATCGTCGGCGGAAACAAGCATGAGATTACATGTGTTTCGATGGGTAATCCCCATTGTGTAATTTTTACCGAAAATATTGATGACCTGGATCTCGAAAAAATTGGACCCAAATACGAAAACGATCCGATTTTCCCCGAGCGTGTTAATACAGAATTTGTCGAAGTTATTGACAAAAACGTGCTTAAAATGCGCGTATGGGAGAGAGGAAGCGGCGAAACCTGGGCATGTGGCACAGGCGCTAGTGCAGTATGTGTTGCTGCCGTGTTAAAAGGTATTTGTGATTACAACACCGACGTTACAATCAAATTGCGTGGTGGTGACCTGGTTATAAACTATATGGACGAAGGTACCGTATTTATGAGCGGCCCCGCGACCTTTGTATTTGAAGGCGAAACAAATAAGGAGTTTGATATATATGCTTAAAATTAACGAAAATTATAAAAATCTCGAAGAAAGTTATCTTTTTTCAACAGTAGGTAGAAAGATTGCTGAATACTCACAAAAGAATCCGGATAAAAAAATTATTCGTATGGGTATTGGTGACGTAACTCGTCCTCTTTGCAAGGCGGTTATCGATAATATGCACAAGGCCGTTGACGAAATGGCCGATTCAGCTACATTCAAGGGATATGGACCAGAGCAGGGATACGATTTTGTTCGTAACTCGTTAAAGGCATACTATTCATCCTTTGGAGTTGAGCTTGAAACTGACGAAATTTTTGTCAGCGACGGAGCAAAGAGTGACATTGCAAACATTCTCGATATTTTCTCGGTTGACAACACCGTTTTGGTTACCGATCCGGTTTATCCCGTTTACGTTGACACTAACATCATGGCAGGTAGAAAGATTATTTTTGCCGATGCAAATGAAGAAAACGGATTTTTACCCCTCCCTGATGAAAAATATGATGCAGATATAATCTATATCTGCTCACCCAATAATCCTACAGGCGCTGTTTATAATAAGGATCAACTCAAACAATGGGTTGACTATGCTAATAAAAAAGGTGCTGTAATTTTATTTGATGCCGCTTATGAAGCATTTATTAGTGATCCCGAACTTCCGCGTAGCATTTATCAGATTGAAGGAGCAAAGACCTGTGCAATCGAGATTTGCTCACTTTCAAAAACTGCCGGATTCACAGGAACTCGTTGCGGATATACTGTAGTTCCGAAGTCGCTTGTTTTTAATAACACAATGCTCAATAAGCTTTGGCTTCGTCGCCAGACGACAAAGTTCAATGGCGTTGCTTATATTATTCAGTCGGGTGCCGCTGCAATCTTTACCGAAGAGGGCAGAAAGCAGATTCAGGAATCGATTGATTATTACAAGAGAAATGCTAAGGTTATGGCTGATGCCTTTGACGAAATGGGCATTTGGTACACTGGAGGTAAAAACTCGCCGTACATTTGGTTCAAGTGCCCGAATGATATGGATTCGTGGGATTTCTTTGACAAATTGCTCGAAGAAGCTAATGTTGCAGGAACCCCGGGTGCAGGATTTGGTAAGAACGGATCAAAGTTTTTCCGTTTAACCGCTTTCGGTAATTACGAAAACACTGTTGAGGCAATGGAACGCATTAAAAAGATGGTATTATAATTATTTAGTGGGAGTTATCTTATGAAAAAGATATATGATAAAAGCGCAATGGCTATACTGCCATGCGGTCAAAACATTGTCTTTGTCGCCGCTGAAAAGCAGGTTGACGACAAGTATATTGTATCATATAAGATGTATAATTTTTCTGACGATACCGTTTCTCAAATTCGCCGTTCTGAATACCTCGAAACAAAATTTGGTAGTGACTTTTTGTACTATTCAAAGATTTTCCCCGATTTTATAAATTATAAGTGTGCAATGCTTTCTGACGGACGCATGATAGCCATTTATCCTAATGGTGATGCGGTTGTTTTCAGTAAAAAAGGGGATATTGTGTGGGAAGGTACGCTTAAATATCGCAATAGCGGTCCTGCCAGTGTTGCTTGTATTGATAATTCGATATGGGTATCTTTTCCCGATGGCGACACCATTTTGCGATACAATGCGTTAACCATGCGTGAAGAGCTCAGAATCGGTAGCCAAAAGGACAACGCTTTCTCAAAGCCGCGTGGATTATGGGCCGAGGGAAGAAATCTTATTGTATGTAATTCGGCTGGTAAGTGTATTGAATCGGTCGATACAAATTCGTACGTCGTAGAAAAATATGCACAATTTGATGAGCCCGTCTATCAGTATGTCAAATGCGGAGCTTATGAAGTGGTGCTTTTAGAATCAGGTATATATCTTATTTAATTTATTATTATCCGTCCTATTTTATATTGGGCGGATAATTTTGACTAAAAAGGAGTTTTTTAATGCTGCATTTTATACTTGGAACAGCAGGTACAGGTAAGACGTCAACGGTTAGAAATAGAATAGTCAACGAGGTCAAAGAGGGTAAAAGCGGCATTGTTCTGCTTACCCCTGAACAATATACCTTTGAATCGGAAAAAGCCTTGCTCAAATCGCTTGGTGCGACGTCGGCTGATAAGGCGGAGGTTCTTAGTTTTACAAAGCTGATTGAGTATATTGGCGGCGATTTAAAGGAATTTATCGGCAAAAGGGCGGATAATGGAATTAAAGCCGTTGTTATGAAAAAGGCGCTTGTTTCAATCAAGGATGAGTTGCTCGTTTATAACAAGACAAAGCTGACTGCTGAATTTATTCTGTCAATGCTCGGAATTATTACCGAATTAAAGCAAAGCGGCGTTGATTCGTCATTGCTCAATAACGCCGTTGCTAATAGTAATAATAAGACTTTTTCTAATAAAATTCATGACGTTGCATTGATCTATTCTGCTTACACTTCTATTCTGGGCGAAAAATATCTCGATTCGGATGATGACTTAGATAGATTAAACGAGGCGCTGTTTAATAATAGATTTTTTAAGGGTAAAACTGTTTACGTTGATGCATTTGATGGCTTCACAGCCCAACAGTACAGAATTATCGAGCATATTATCAGAGATGCTGATGACGTGCATTTTTCCTTCTGTACCGATTCGATGAATGACGAAAAGGAAGGTACGGGACTGTTTTCTAATGTCAAAAGGGAAATCCGTGAGATTAAAAAAATTGCGGATAACTTTGGCATAAGGACGGCAGCTCCTGAAGTATTCACCGATTATCTGCGTTTTAAAAATGATGCGCTTGTCGCAGTTGAACATATTATGCGTGACGAGGAATATGCATTAACCAAAACAAATGATGTCGTTACTATATGCAAGGCGGAAACAATATATGACGAGATTGATTTTGCCGCCAGAACGATAAAAAAATTGGTTCGTTTAGAAAATTACAGATATCGAGATATTACTGTAATTGTACGTGATATTGATACATATCGTCAGTATTTTGACTCGGCATTTAGCCGATATGGTATCCCGTGCTATCTTGATAAACGAGCAGATAACATTGACCTTATGATCGCATCATATTTGGACAATGTAATAAAAGCAGTTGTAAGCGGATTTTCGCAGGACGTAATTTTTTCATTGCTCAAATCTCCTTTATCGTTTATGAAAATTGAGGACGTTTCCGAGCTTGAAAATTATGTGTATGTATGGAACATAAAGCCGAGAGATTGGTTCAGCGAATGGACAGCAAATCCTGATGGCATTGATGCCCAAATGAACTATGAAAAACTCGCTATAATCAACCAACTTAGAAAAAGCACAGTTGACTTTTTACACCCGATAAAAAAAGCGGTTGATGGCGAGGATACGAAGGAAATTTGCACAGCATTATACAACTTTTTAATAAAGTCAAATGCTCCTGATAAAATCAAGGAATACGCAGAAACGCTGGAATCAGAGGGTAATAATTTCCTTGCCGATTTACAGTACAAGAGTTGGGATTTGATAATCGACCTTCTTGATAAAATCGTTTCCGTTTCATCAAAGTATATTAAACCAAGTGAACTGATTGATACGTACGAGTTGCTGCTTAAATGCGAATCAATCGGCACGATACCATCACGTCTGGACGAGGTTATGATTGGCGATGCATATCGTATCAGACCTTGTAATCCAAAGATTGTGTTTATTATAGGTGCAAATTATCGCGAAATGCCAAAGCCGCCCTCAAACAACGGAATATTATCAATTATCGACCGCGGACTCTTAAAGGATTGTGATGTAAAAATAAACGACCGAATTGAATCGGACGCTATAAAGGAACGATACGTTATTTATAGCTCTGTGTGTTCAGCAAGTGAAAAAATATTTATTTCCTACCACGATTTTAATTCGTCACATGCTAAGGTTGAAGCATCCGATTTTGTTAATCTTATTAGAGAAAAGTTAAATTTGACTGTTCATAATGAATCTGATTCCAGAATGGATAGGTTTGAGTCAAAGGATTCTTTGATTGAATATATTGCAGAAAATTATGATAAACTTGACGATAATTTTAGCTTTGAAAAATTTGATTTAGATAATGCCGAAATTTTAAATAATGCATTTGACACCATGCTCAATGGCATTGATGAAAATATTTCATCAGTCACCGCGAATAAGTATAAATCGGGTGATATGTATCTTTCTCCGTCGAGGGTGGAAACGTTTAGCAAATGTCCGTTCATGTATTATTGCTTGTATGATATGAAGGCGAAAAAGCTAGATAAAGCTGAAATTTCAAGTAGAAATCGTGGTACAATTGCCCATCATGTCCTCGAAAATATACTTAAAAAATATGTTTCAAGAATCTCAGATTTAACCAATGATGAAATTATTAGCGAGATTGATTTTTATACCAATGAATACATTTCGCAGCACTTTGCTGGATTCGATATTGACGAAAAGAGATTTGTTTTCACAGTCGAGAGAATAAAGAAGTTGCTTCTCGACGTTATCAAAAATATCGGTCAGGAATTTGCACAGAGCAAGTTTGAGCCGATTGCCTTTGAGGAAAAAATCGGTAATGAAAATGACGTTAAACCGCTCCAAATTCCTGTTGATGACGGAAACGTTATGATTATCGGCACTATTGACCGCGTTGACATTTTCAAAAAGGATGACAAGGCGTATATTAGAGTCATTGACTATAAAACGGGCAAAAAGATATTCTCGCTATCCGATATTCTGTACGGGCTGAATATGCAAATGCTTCTTTATCTATTCTCGTATATCGAGTCTAAATCTGACGAGAATGCAAAGCCGGCAGGCGTACTCTATATGCCGGTCAAATACAATGATTTCGTTGAATCAAGTGACGAAGAGGACAAGCTCAGCTTTACAATGAATGGGCTTATAAATATCGAGGACCGCGTTCCCGAAGCTATGGAAAGGGATGCCGAAATGAAATTTGTTCCTTATTCATATAAAGTGAATGGCGAATATAAGGCGGGTCCTCTGTACAGTAGCGACGATTTTGACGATATTAAAAAGAAGATTGTGTTGGTCGTTCAGTCAATAGCTACACGCATGAAGCAGGGCGACATTTCACGCAATCCTTTGCATATTGATTCAAATGCGGCTTGTAAATATTGCGATTATAGAGCGGTGTGCCTAAGCGCTGATACTAACTTAACGATGGCAAAAAGGCACAAGAATACAATGGAAATTATACGAAACGAGGTGAGATAGAATGAAGCCGACTGAGGAACAATCCTTAGCAATAGAAGCTCGAGGTAATATACTTGTTTCGGCGGCGGCAGGGTCGGGAAAAACGGCTGTACTGACCGAAAGGGTAATTGACAGAATTTTAAATAATAATCCCGTCGACATCAATCAGCTACTCATCGTTACCTTTACAAATGCTGCTGCTGCAGAAATGAGCAAGCGAATAGGTGATGCTTTGCAGGACGTTATCAATAAGGATAAGACTAATTTTAGAGCCGCAAAGCAGAAAATTTTACTCGAATCAGCTTCCATTTGTACCATCGACTCCTTTTGCAATAATCTCGTTAAAGAAAATTTTCAGCAGCTTGGAATAAAGCCGGATTATTCTCTTTCCACCGACAATCAGCTGCTTGATTTGAGCGAGGCTGCCTTTAATTATGTCATAAATGAATATTACGAAAATGATGATAAAACCTTTTATGATTTGATTTCGTTTATCGGCGACAAGGGCGATTTGTATGATTTGAAAAAAATTGTAAAGTCGATATATTCATTTACTCGCACTCTGCCGTTTTATGATGAGTGGCTTGATTCGGCAGTTGAGATGTATAACAAGTTTGATTTTGACTCGTCCGAATGGAAAACGACGGTTGCAAAGGAATGTACTGACATTGCAACCAACGCATTAGGTGAAATTGATGCAATTATTATGACCTTTTATTCGGCCGAAGGAATTGGAAAAGGTCTGGACAATTTTTATGAATTCCAAACCTTGTTCAGCGAAGTTAAAAGCAAGCTTGCACAAGGCGATTGGGATAGTATATTGGAATTGTGTAAAAATTTCAGTGTTAATAATATTTCGTTTGAAAAAGGATTTGATAAAGACATTAGAGAGTTTTTAAAGACGAAAAATGCAGAATATAAGGAAGCTGTAAAATCAATTATATCCACTCTCGGTACTGATAAAGAACGCACCATATCTCTTATTCAAAAGTCGGCGGTAATGGTAGAAAAACTTGTCGAAATTACAAAGAAATATACTAATGCGTTTATTGAGATTAAAAAAGAAAACGGTATATTTGACTTTTCAGATATTGAACATTTTGCACTTAATCTGCTTGTAAATAATGAAAATGGAGAAAAGAAGCAAACCGAACTTGCAATGAATATTGCAAGTAGATATTGCGACGTTTTTGTTGACGAATATCAGGATACAAACGATCTTCAAAACGCTATTTTTGACGCAGTATCTGACAATGGCAAAAATCTTTTTACAGTTGGTGACGTTAAGCAGTGTATTTATAATTTTAGAAAGGCGAATCCAAAAAACTTTCTGGCAAAGAAAGAAAGCTATCCATTATACATAAAGGATGCGGATAACCCTGATAAGACTAAAATTATAATGAAGGGTAATTTTAGAAGTAGTAAAAAGATTTGTGACTTTGTAAACTATATTTTTGAGAAGCTGATGTGCAAAGAACTCGGAGGAATGGATTATCTTGATGAAGATCGGCTTAATCCTATTGGCACCTTTGCACCTGGCGATACCGATTCGGTAAGAATTGATATTATCGATCCGCAGGACAGCGATCAGAATGACGATGTTCTTCAAGCGGAATATATCGCTTCGTATATCAAGATGTCGGTTGGTAAGGAATTGATTTCGGATAAGGGAAACTTGAGGCCGCTGGAATACAGTGATTTTATGATTTTGGCTCGTTCGGGAAAAAGCTATTTTGATAGATATATCGATGTGTTTAATCAAGCGGGTATTCCCATTTCGACCGAGGTAAACACCGATTATTTCAAGCTAAATGAAATATACATCATCTGGAACTTATTGAAGGTAATCAATAATCCCGTTAAGGACGTTTCCATGCTTGCAGTTGCGTTATCACCACTGTTTTCGATTTCACCCGATGAATTATTTAATGTGCGAAAAGAAACAACTGATATTCCTCTTTATTCCGCGCTGATGAAAAAACGGGAATCGTGTAAAAGTATAGGTTATATGCTTGACAAGTTATCCATCTATCGACGTTGGTCAGCAACCATGTCGGTTTCTCAACTTATTTCAAGGATTTATGACGATTGCTTCTTAACCTGTACAGTTTTGACCACTGAGAATGGCGAAACAAAAAAGGCAAATTTGCTTCATTTCATCGAAATTGCACGTAATTATGAGAAGAACAGTTTAGGTGGATTGACGGGATTTTTGCGTTATATTGACGCTATGTCGGATGATTCAGGCGAATATATGCGCACCTTTACAATCGGCGGTAAGGATGCCGTTCGAATTATGTCGATTCATCAATCAAAGGGATTGCAGGCGCCCGTGTGCTTTGTTGTAAATTGCTCTAAGATATTTGAGTGCAAGGAGAACAGGGAAAAGGTTGCTATACATCAGCAGGTCGGAATAGGACTTTTTGCCTTTGACGAACGAAAGCGTACAAAGCAAACGACCATTGCCAGAGAATGTGTGGAATTACATTTAAAGAGTGACGTTATTGCTGAGGAAGCTCGTCTATTATACGTTGGATTGACCAGAGCGCAAAATCGTCTTGTCCTCGTCGGTGTAAAGAAAAATGCGATGTCTGATCTTATGTCATTTAACGAAATTAAATGCGCAACGGCGTTAGGACGCAAAAAGTCGTATTTGGAATGGATTTCTGATATTGTATTTTCTGATGTGAAGCTCGAGTCTTTTGCGGATAATAGTACCGTTGTCTGTAACGCTTATGATAGCGAATTTTCAGTAAATATTATCAATGCAAGTGATATTGAAATTGAGAATATCGAATCCGATGATAAAGACGAACGGCTTGTACTTGATTATGATGAAATTAACAAAAGAATTTCATATCAATATGAGTACAACGATATTATCAATCTCAATTCAAAGTATTCTGCTTCCGGCCTTTCTGAAAATGTCAATTTAAAGGACTATTATTGCACAAAGCGACCCTCGTTCCTTAACGTAGGTGGATTTTCGTCATCGGAAAAGGGAACCTTTATGCATCGCTTTATGGAAAAATGCGACTTTGACAAAGCGACAGAAAATATGGAAGAAGAAATTTTCCGTCTGGTTGCAGGTGGCGTATTTACCGAAAAAGAGGCCGAGTGCATAGACCGAGAAAAGATTAAGGCATTCTTTAACGGTGAAATATACGATATGATAAAATCTGCTGACAAGGTATTACGTGAGTCGAGATTTATTTACGAAATGCCTGCAAGTCAGATTGATGAAACAATTACGAGTGATGAACGCGTCACTGTTCAGGGCGTTGCCGACTGTGTTCTCATTAAGGACGGAAAGCTGACAATTATCGATTACAAAACCGACAGAATCGATGACGAGAGCAAATTTATTGATAAGTATTACACACAGTTAAAGCTTTATGCTATGGCTATGAATAATACTTACGGCTATCCTGTGACTGATTGTTTCATTTATTCATTCAATTTAAATAGGTTAATTCGGCTTGATTTGAGCATAATTTAATGAATTTTGACCTATTTTATCAAAATAATAAAAAAAACACTTGCAAATAATAAAATGATGTGATATGATTGTTTCATTAATGAGACAAGTATGTGAAAGAGGTGACAATTGATGAAAGTAGAAATCCAGCCTAAGTACGAAAAGACAACTGTTAGATGTGCTTGCGGCGCTGAGTTTGAAACCCGTTCAACAAAGGAAGACATTCGTTTGGATATTTGCTCCAACTGCCATCCTTTCTACACCGGCAAGCAGAAGTTAGTTGATACCGGCGGACGCGTTGACAGATTTAAAAAGCGTTTCAATTTGCAGGATAAATAATTTTGCTAATCTATTTGTTGTTGACAGTTCCGCAACCATATCGGTTGCGGAACTATTTTTTTAATCAAAAGGGGTGGCACCATTGAAGGAATATCTTACCGTTAGAAACAAATCAAATACCGAATTTACCGAAAAGCGTTCGCGATTTATTGGTGCCGCTTTTCCCGTCACCACAAAGGAAGAAGCTGAAGCAATTATTTCCGAGGTAAAAAGTAAGTATTGGGACGCAAAGCATAACGTGTATGCTTACATTTTGCGTGAGGGAAATATAAAGCGATTTACAGATGACGGTGAGCCTCAAGGAACGGCTGGAATGCCCGTACTTGATGTAATTGATAAAAAGGGCTTGGTCGACGTTTTGGTTATTGTAACCCGTTATTTTGGTGGAATTTTACTTGGCACCGGAGGTCTCGTTCACGCATATTCGCACAGTGCATCACTTGCCGTTGACGAGGCAGTGATTATTTCAATGACACCCGTGACCGAGTGTGAAATAGTATGTGATTATAGCTTCTACGGTACAATCCAGGCATTTTTGAATAATAATGGCTGTAAGGAAATCGAAAGCGAGTTTGAAGACAACGTAAATCTTAATTTCTGTGTAAAAAGTGATATTATTGATAGGTTTGAAAAGGATTTTATCGAGATTTGCAATGGAAAACTTGAACTTGTTAAAAAAAATCAAAAATATTTAGCTATTTGAAAAAAGTAGTTTTTTAATTTTTGTCGAATAATATAATTAAGAAGTATATTCGGGCGGTGATTATGATGCACAAATTTTCAACTGTCAGAGAAAGAACTGAATATAACGAACACCTTATCTTATGCGAAAAGGCGAGTTTTAGCGATATGTCGCAGGGACGTGATATAACCGAAAAAGATTGCGACATCCGAACTTGTTTTCAGCGCGATCGAGATAGGGTTATTCATTCTAAAGCATTCAGACGCCTTAAACATAAAACGCAGGTGTTTTTATCACCCGAGCTTGACCATTATCGTACACGTCTTACTCATACCCTTGAGGTTGCCCAAATCGCAAGGACGATTGCTCGTGCATTTGCGCTTAATGAGGATTTGACGGAGGCGATTGCACTTGCTCACGATTTGGGTCATACACCATTTGGTCACGCGGGGGAAAGGGCCCTCGATGACTGCTCCGAAATAGGTTTTAAGCATTATGAGCAAAGTGTTCGTGTGGTCGAAAAGCTTGAAAAAAACGGCAAAGGACTCAATTTAACAAAGGAAGTTAAAAACGGCGTTTTAAGACATACCTGCGGTGAGGAAGCGTTCACGCTCGAAGGTCGAATCGTGCGTCTGTCCGACAGAATTGCTTACATCAATCACGATATCGAGGATGCTATCAGAGCGGGTATTTTATCTGAAAATGATATTCCGTCCGAAATTCGCGATATTTTAGGAAAATCAAAGACCGAACGAATAAATACGATGGTAAATTCGTGTATAAATAACGGTGTTGATAATATCGCGATGAAGGGTGAAATCAACTCTGCCGCGGACAAGCTGCTGGAATTTTTATACGAAAATGTTTACCGCAACCCGATTGCAAAGGGTGAGGAAACAAAGGTTGACGATATGATAAAACGAATGTTTCATTATTACTCGACCAATAGCAATAAACTGCCGCACGAATTTGATTACATAAGAGAAAGTGAAGGTGTCGAGAGGGCGACACTTGACTATATTGCAGGAATGACCGATAGATACGCGGTACTCCTTTTTAACGAAATTTATATACCAAAATCCTGGCAAAAATAATAACGAAACGAGGTGACATAGAATGAGAATTCCTGACGAATTTATTGAGGAATTAAGACAACGTAATGATATTGAATCGGTTATTTCATCCTATGTCAATCTCAAACGTAGGGGCAGTAACCTTGTCGGGCTCTGCCCATTTCATAATGAAAAAACGCCATCATTCACTGTCTATCCGTCGAGCAATTCATATTATTGCTTTGGCTGTGGAGCAGGTGGTGACCCCATTACATTTATCCGTGGAGTCGAAAATCTCGATTACATCGATGCGATAAAGTTTCTTGCCGATAGGTCGGGTATGAGAATGCCTGAAACGGGCTACGACGACAGTATGCAAAAGCTGCGAATGAAGGTTTACGAAATCAATCGAGCTGCAGCACGATTCTTTCACGAACAGCTTAAAACTGAGGGCGGCAAAAAGGGACTTGCGTATTTCAAATCTCGCGAGCTTTCAGGTGCTACGATAAAGCATTTCGGTCTCGGTTATGCACCTGATTCGTGGGATTCACTTTATAAGCATTTACGAAAGCTCGGCTATTCTGACGATTTGATTTTTGCCTCTGATTTGATTTCAAAGAGAAAGAGCGGCAATGGGTATTATGACCGTTTCCGTGACCGAGTAATGTTCCCGATAATCGATTTAAGAGGTAACGTTATCGCATTTGGTGGACGTCGATTGAGCGAGGATAAAGCAGTCGCAAAGTATATAAATAGCTCCGACACCCCTGTTTATAAAAAAAGCACGGTTCTGTACGCTATGAACTATGCCAAGAATTCGAAGAGTAAGGGCATAATTCTTGCAGAAGGATATATGGACGTTATTGCGCTGCATCAGGCAGGTTTTGATAACGCAGTGGCAGCTTGCGGAACGGCTTTTACGCAGGAGCAGGCGCGACTTTTATCACGATATACTGACGAGATAATTGTTACGCTCGATGCCGATGAAGCGGGACAGAAGGCAACCAACAGAACCATCGAAATACTCAAATCTACCGGTATTAAAATTCGAGTTTTGCGCATTACTGACGCAAAGGACCCTGACGAATTCATTAAAAAATTCGGTAATGAAAAATTCAGGATGCTGATTGAGGGCGCAAACAACGATATTGAGTATAAACTGATGGCGGCAAAGTCTAAATTTGATATAACTACCGATGACGGCAAGTTGTCAGCCCTTAAACAAGCGGCACAAATACTTGCCAATACCGACGATAGTATCGCTCGTGATCTATATACAGGTCGCATAGCCAATGAGTTTGGTGTGTCAAAGGACGTTTTGACCCGTCAAATAAACGCTATATACAAGTCGCGTGTTTCTAGTGAAAAGAATCAACATATTGAAAAGGAAATTAAACGCGCTTCATCAAGCGACAGGGTCAATCCCGAACGAAAATACAATACACGTTCTGCGATTGCCGAGGAAACGATAATTTCACTTTTAATGAGTGATCCGTCACTTTACGATTATGTAACGGAACGAATTACACCGTCTGATTTTTTGACTCGATTTAATTCGCGTGTGTTTGAGTATTTAATAGAATTGTTAAAAAATCAAAAGATGCCTGATATATCCTTGTTTTCGGCTGAATTTGCCCTCGACGAAATGGGCAAAATAGTCGAAATGTTAAATAAAAAGGTTTCATTAGATGCCGGTCGCGATCAAATTGATGATTGCATAAAGGTTATTTTTAACGATAAGCAAATAAAACAAGCGACCGAAAACGATAATGAAGAAAATTGGGCAGAAACGATTAAAAAAATTACAGATATAAAAAGAGGGAGTAAAAAATGAACAAGCATTCAGAAATGGGATATGACAATAATTCCGAAATGACCGAAAACTATGACATCAATAGTATCAGTGCGAGTATTGCCACTGATAGCGAAATTGAGGAGTTTCCTCCAGTAGCCGATATTGAGGTTATGGGCGACGAACCTACTGCTGAAGATCTCGAAGAACTTGACAACGAAGTCGAAAATGAGGAAATCGACGACTCGATAGAAAGTCTTTCAGCTGTCGATTCGGTTTCACTTGACGACCCGGTTAAGCTTTATTTAAAGGAAATCGGTCGTGTTCAGCTCCTTTCATCCGAGGATGAAATTGAACTTGCAAAGAAGATTATCGAAGGCGACGAAAAGGCGAAAAAGCGTCTTGCCGAAGCTAACCTCCGTCTTGTTGTTAGTATTGCGAAGAGATATGTTGGACGTGGAATGTACTTCCTCGATCTTATTCAAGAGGGTAACGTCGGCTTGATTAAAGCTGTTGAAAAGTTCGATTATACAAAGGGATTTAAGTTCTCAACATACGCAACATGGTGGATTAGACAGGCGATTACCCGTGCTATTGCCGACCAGGCCAGAACAATTCGTATTCCCGTTCACATGGTCGAAACAATTAACAGACTGAAAAAGGCACAGAGTCAGCTATTACACGAAAACGGACGCGAACCAACAGAGGAACAGATTGCTGAAGCAATGGATTTGCCCATCGAGCGTGTACGCGAGATTATGCGAGTTGCCCAGGAAACAGTTTCTATGGAAACACCTATTGGTCCTGAGGAGGACAGCCGACTGATGGACTTTATTAGAGACGAGGATGCTCTCGCACCCGACGAAGCTGCACTGAAAACAATTACTAACGAAGATATTGATAGCGTACTGAAAACTCTCACTCCTCGTGAAGAAGCGGTTATCAGACTTCGTTTCGGACTCGAAGATGGTCGTTGCCATACTCTCGAACAGGTCGGACTCCAGTTTAATGTTACCCGTGAGCGTATCAGACAGATTGAAGCAAAGGCACTCAGAAAGCTTCGCCACCCTGTTCGCAGCAGCAAATTTAGAGATAAATAAATGAATTATTACTCACTCCCTTGCATAATAAAAAATGTGGGGGAGTGATTATTTGTGAATTGTCGAATTCAAGATTTACGTAATAAAGAGGTTGTGTGTTTGCATAATGGGGCAATTTTGGGTTGCGTTGG
>JAFOCH010000128.1 GCA_017381395.1 Clostridia bacterium | reverse complement strand
GATAAATTTACCGAATGTGGTTTCAAATGGGGTGTTTATTGTATTATATAAATATATATTTGTCAAAATATACTATATTTATACGGCTGACCTGCTTTCACCGTTTAAATATTTTTTTAATTGTAACAATATCGCCTTTTCGCGTCGGGATATCTGCACCTGGGTCATTCCAAGCTGCTTGGCCGTTTGGGACTGTGTCTTTTCGCCAAAATAACGCAACTCGATTATTCGTCTGTCCCTTTCGTCGAGAATGGACACTGCCGCGTCAACCATAACGCGATTGTATATGCTATCGCGCTCGTCAAAGGCAATGTCAAGCTCCGACTGCTCGTCCGAGTCGGTCACCGTTAAGGAAACGGGTGTCGCTCCCGCGCAAGTTGCTTCTGCAATCTCTTCAGCCTCCACTCCCATTTCTTCGGCTAGTTCGGCTATGGTCGGCTCTCGGCCCATTTTAAGCGAAAGACGATTTCTTTCACGCGAAACGCGAAGAGATAGCTCCTTTAACGAGCGACTGACCTTTACGGCACCACCATCGCGAAAAATCCTCTTTATTTCGCCCAGAATTGCAGGGACGGCGTAGGTGGAAAAGCAAAGTCCTCGCTCCTCCTCAAATCGGTCGGCGGCTTTTATGAGTCCAACGCAACCTGCTTGATACAAATCGTCGTATTCGACTCCCCTGCCGACAAATCGGTGGCAACAGGAATGAACAAGTCCCAAATTCTCAGTAATTAAGTCATTGCGCTCAGCCATTTGCTCGCGTCCTGTACGAAAGCTGCTTTGTTAAAATTACGGTGGTACCTTTGCCGAACTTTGAGCGGACATTCAGCTTGTCCATAAACGAGCCCATTACCGCAAAGCCGAGTCCTGCCCTTTCGCCACCTGCCGTAGTATAAAGCGGCTCCATGGCTTTTTTAACATCCTCGATGCCGCAACCGCGGTCGCGGACTGTGATTTTGACCAAGCGATTTTCGAATATTCTGACGGTTATGTAAACGGTGTCGATGCGCTCGCTGTAAGCGTGGACGATACAGTTTGTCACCGCCTCGGACACAGCCGTTTTAATATCGTTGATTTCCTCGATGGTCGGGTCGAGCTGGGCAATAAAGGATGCCACCGCAACCCTTGCAAACGCTTCATTTGACGAGCAAGAAAGCAAATTTATCTTTACCTCATTTATCGGTTTCATTTTTATATCCTCCTCTGTCGATTACGGCCAGTCGTTCAAGCCCCGAAAGTCGCATTACCTTATATATTTGCGGTGACGTATTTGTGATATGCAATTCGGCACCGATTTCACGCGTTTTTTTATAACGACCCATTACAAGTCCTATTCCCGACGAGTCCATAAAGGTCAAATCGCGAAAATCAATTATGACAAGCGTCGGTCGGTTGGCGTCGATTGATTTGTCAATTTCCTCGCGGATTGATGCCGCCGCGTGATGATCGAGTTCGCCATCAAGTCGCGCAGTCACAACCTCTCCCGTTACGTCGATATTTACAGCCATGTTTACACTTCCTTTATTTAAAATAGGCATAAAAAATACCCGTTACCTTAATATATAAGGAAACGGGTATTTATTTATAGAAAAGTATGTCGGCTAATTATATATTTATTTGTAAAATTTGATAAGCTTGGGTCGAATTGCCGACGCGAGATAGAGTGAACCGCATACGATAACGGGGTCATCCCCTGCCACCGAGCGTGAAATCGCTATTGCGCGGCTATAAGAATCGGCAACCTTGACCGACGGACAATATTTTTGCGCGACCTTTTTAAGCTCGGATGCCGTCATTGTGCGAGGGTTTGGCACCTTGACCGTAATGATATGGGAAAAGCATGGTGCAAGAATACCGAGAGTTTCGTCAACGTCCTTGTCAGCGAGCATTCCCATTACGGCTGCTACCTTTTTATCCCCAAAAATATCCTTTAAAGCCGATGAAAGCGCCTTTGCTCCATTGGGATTATGTGCGCCGTCAAGCAACACGACGGGATTATCGGAAACGAGCTCCATTCGGGCAGCAAAAAAGGTCTTTTCAATTCCGCTGACGATTGTATCAGGCGAAATACCGATTTTGAGAGCCGCTTCGATGGCGGTTGCGGCATTGAGTCGCTGATGCGCACCGATTAGGTGGAGATTAAACTCCATACCCTTATATTTCATCCTACTGCCGCTAATTCCTTTATCCTCGTACAAAAAGTCGATCGTCGGGATAACAAGCTCGCTGCCATTAAGCTGAGTCGTTTTTTTAATAGTATCTGCCGCTTCTTTATACTGGTCGGGATACATTACTACCGGTGTACCTTTTTTGATAATTCCGCATTTTTCAAATGCTATTTGCGACACGGTGTCGCCAAGCACGGCGGTATGGTCAAGGTCAATTCGTGTAATGACCGATACTTCGGGCGACTCGATTATATTAGTCGCATCAAGACGACCACCCATACCAACCTCGAGTACGGCAAAATCACAGCCCTTTTCCTTAAAATAGATAAAGGCGGCACAGGTGATTAACTCAAACTCGGTAACGCAAAGTCCTTCGCTATCCACCCTTTCAACCAATGGTGCTAAAAAGGTTATTATCCTAGCGAAATCCGCCTTTGAAATCATTTGGCCGTTTATTTGGATTCGTTCGCGAAAATCGATTACGTAAGGTGAAATGTAAAGACCTGTTTTTTTATTCGACTCGATTAAAATATTGCTGAGCATTGTGCTGACGGAGCCTTTTCCGTTTGTCCCTGCGATATGGATAAAGCGCATATCCCGCTGTGGATTATTACACAGCTCGGTTATGCGCCTGATGCTATCCAAACCGGGACGGCTGCCGAATTTC
>JAFOCH010000127.1 GCA_017381395.1 Clostridia bacterium | reverse complement strand
TATCTGAATTAGCGGATGTTTCTGTGGCAGATTTGCCATTGATGGTATAGGTGGCTTTTTTGTCAAAAGAATATCCTTTATTTGCCGTTGCATAAACCGCTACACGATAGGGCTTGCCTTCCGAAAAACTGGATACCTCGGGAAAAGGAGCGATTGTGCTATCAAACCATTTTACTCTAATTGAGTAGTTGCTACCAGAAGGTACAGAACCTTTTGTATCAACGTCTGCGCCGATTTTGGGAGCGGTGATGTCAGTAATCTTTACCGACTTAATCACGCCATCGTCGAGAGCAGGGTATTGAAAAATGAATGTTATCTGTGTTCTATCTGTATTAGCGTTTGTTTCTGTGGCGGTGCTTCCGTTAATTTTGAAGCTAGCGCCCGATTGAAATTTGTATCCGTCATTTGCTTTAACCTCAACCGATACGCGATAGGGCTTACCTGCTTCAAAGCTAGTTGCCTTGGCCAGAACCCCTGACGCATCAAACCAGTTAACCTTAACGATTGAGTAGTTGCTGCCTGACGGTACGGTACCTGATGTATCAACGTCTGCGCCAATTTTGGGAGCGGTGAGACCCGATACCTCTGCCGAGCTGATTATATACTTTTTAAACTCATCCTTTGCGGCAAAAACGCTTGTCGCGGGGATAAGCGATGCCAGCATCAATACCGCAATAATAACGGCGATAATTCGTTTGGTAATAGCTTTCATTTTCATATTATGTACTCTCCTCATAAAAAAGTTTGGGAATATATCTTTATCCCTTGGCTACATTTTACTACCGCATTTTTGCCCTGTCCCCACCCTTTTATATAAAAAAGGGTGGGGAAATACGCTTTTTTGCAAAAAAACAACCCAAACAAAAAGCTGTTGACATTTCAACAACTTTTTGTTACAATGCAATTGTTGAAATTTCAACAAGTTGATTTAGGAGGATGATTATGAAGGCGAGATTTGAAACCTTTACCGTGCTAATCAATCGCATCAGCCGAAACATCCGTAGGATAAAGAATGAGGAAATGGCAGAATACGGGCTCAGAAGCGCACACATTTCCTGCCTTTATTATTTGTATAGATTCGACGGCACTACGGCAACCGACCTTTGCGAAAGATGCGAGGAGGACAAGGCGACCATTTCGCGGTCCATCGACCATCTCGAAAAGGAGGGCTACCTCATCTGCCGCCCAAAGAACGAAAAACGGTACAAAAGTCCCATTACCCTCACCGAAAAAGGTATTGAGGTAGGAAGTCGAATTGCCGATAAGATAGATAGCGTCCTCGAAGCAATCAGTGACGGCTTGACCGAGGAGGAGAGGGTTGCCTTTTACCGTAGCTTGAATATTATCAGCGAAAGTCTCGATTCGGTCGCAAAGACCTATGATAAATAGGGAGCAGCTATGTTTATTCTTAAATCAGCGTTTTGTCGGGTGTTTCAGACAGCTTTTCGTCTTGCCCTCCTGATTCTCCCGTATAGAGAACCCAAAATCATCGGCTCGTGTTCAGAGCTGGAAGTAGTATTTAGAAATGAAAATGTAAAATCGGTACTTATTATCACTGATAAAGGAATAGTAAATAACCGATTGGTTGCCCCTGTTGAACAAGCTTTAAACAAAAGTGGAATATCCTATACAATATATGACGGCGTTCAGCCCAATCCTACTGTAAATAATGTCGAGGAAGGGGTTTCGCTTTTTCATGAGAATAATTGTGACTGCCTCATAGCAATCGGTGGCGGTTCCTCTATGGACTGTGCAAAGGCTATCGGCGCAAGAGTTGCATATCCAAATAAATCGGTCGGACAGATGAAGGGGATACTACGCATTTTGCGAAAATTGCCTACGCTCGTTGCCATACCTACTACAGCGGGAACAGGAAGCGAGGTTACTCTTGCTGCGATAATTACCGATAGCGAAAAGCAGCACAAATACGCACTAATGAGCTTTCCGCTTATTCCACATTATGCGGTGCTGGAAGCATCACTTACGTATTCTTTGCCGCCGTCACTTACCGCAACGACGGGAATTGATGCCCTTACTCATGCAGTCGAGGCGTATATCGGCCGCTCGACGACAAAGGAAACTCGGCAACTTGCCCTCCAAGCAACCAAGCTGATTTTTCAAAACGTTGAACAAGCGTATATAGATGGAAATAACCACAAAGCTAGAGAAAATATGCTTCACGCCGCGTACAAGGCAGGTGTTGCATTTTCAAAATCGTATGTTGGATATATTCATGCTGTTGCACATTCTCTCGGCGGCAGGTACGGTACACCGCACGGACTGGCAAACGCGGTAATAATGCCTTACGTTCTCGAAGCATACGGAAAAAGCGCGTACAAAAAGTTGCATCGGTTAGGCATTGCCGCCGGTGTTTGCGCTGAAAACGATTCGCATAAACTGGGCGCAGAAAAATTCATCAGCTCGATAAAGCAGCTGAATGCAAAAATTGGTATTCCCGATAAAATTTCAGGAATTAAAAAAGAGGATATTTCGGTAATGGCACATTACGCGGAAAGAGAGGCAAATCCGCTATATCCCGTGCCCAAGCTAATGACCCAAAATCAGCTTGCAGACTTTTATTACCAAATTGCAGATTGGAGCAAATAATATGACCGGTCAAGAAATTAGTAATCTGCTCGAAAAACAGAGAAATTATTACAGAAGCGGTGCAACCATTTCGGTTAAATTTCGCATAAATCAGTTAAAGAAATTGTATTCAGCGGTTAAAAAATATCAGAGCGAGATAAACGACGCATTGACTGCCGACCTGGGAAAAAGCAGCTACGAAGGATTTATGTGCGAAAGTGGGCTCGTGCTTGCCGAGATTTCGTATATGATTCGTCATACGCGAAGCTTTGCAAAAAGAAAGACGGTCTACACACCGCTTGCCCAGTTTCCGTCGCATAGCTTTAAGCAGCCGATACCCTATGGAAACTGCCTTATAATGAGCCCGTGGAATTATCCGTTTTTGCTTTCTATCGACCCGCTTTGCAATGCCATCGCTGCAGGAAACACGGCGATTTTAAAGCCGAGTGCATATTCACCTGCTACCAGCGGCATTATCGAAAAGATTGTAGGCGAATGTTTTTCACCCGAGTACGTGGCGGTTGTTACGGGCGGAAGGGAAGAAAACGCAGCTTTGCTTGACCAAAAGTTTGATTTCGTGTTTTTTACGGGCAGTCAGTCGGTCGGCAAGGAGGTGCTTCGTCATACGGCAGAGCATCTTACCCCCGCTGTGCTCGAGCTTGGTGGAAAAAGCCCTTGCATCGTTGACAAAACCGCTAATATAAAGCTTGCGGCAAAGCGAATTGTTTTCGGTAAATATCTCAATTGCGGTCAAACCTGCGTTGCGCCTGATTATATTCTTTGCGATGCCTCGATAAAGGACGCCTTTGTTAGCGAGGTGATCCGTGAGATAAAAGCCCAGTATGGCAAAAAACCGCTTCAAAACAAGGATTATGGAAAGATTGTAAATAACAAACACTTTACCCGTCTTTGCGACTTAATTGATCAAAATAAGGTGGTCTTTGGCGGAAAAACTGACTTAAATACCAACCAAATTGAGCCAACCGTTATGGATAATGTGAGCTTTGATGATGCTGTTATGCAGGAGGAGATTTTTGGCCCGATTATGCCGATTATTACCTTTGATAGTATTGACAACGTCATTGCCGAGCTAAAGAAAAAGGATAAGCCGCTTGCACTTTACCTTTTTTCATCTGACCGGCGAAATAAAAAACGCGTTACTACCGAGCTGTCGTACGGCGGCGGTTGCATAAACGATGTAGTAATTCACCTTGCCACCAGCTCGATGGGATTCGGAGGCGTAGGCGAAAGTGGAATGGGCGCCTACCACGGAAGGAGCGGCTTCGATGCCTTTTCGCATACTAAAAGCATCGTTGATAAAAAGACGTGGCTTGATTTACCCATGCGCTATCAGCCATATAAAAGCAAGTTTTACGAAAAATTATTACATATATTTTTGAGATAGGGAGAATGAACTAATGAGCGTAAAAATTATCGTTGACTCGACGGTTGACCTTATACCCGAGATTAAAGAGAAGGTGTCGGTTGTACCCTTGACCGTCCGCTTTGGAGACGAGGAATACATCGACGGAGTGACCATCAATCATCAAATGTTTTATCAGAAACTGACCGAAACAAAGGCGCTTCCTTCCACCAGCCAGGCAGCACCGGCTTTATTTGATGCCGAATTTGCAAAGGTGAAAGAGAGCGGAGATACCGCTGTTGTAATCACCGTTTCGTCGGGGCTTTCGGGCACATATCAGAGCGCGGTCATAGCCGCCGACGATTACGAAGGCATTTACGTCGTTGATAGTAAAAATGTCGCAATCGGCTCGGGAATACTTGCTGAATATGCCCTTTTACTCGTCGAAAGGGGATTAGCCGCCGAGGCAATTGCCGCCGAATTGAAAAAAAAGAAGGATGATATTTGCCTCTTTGCCATTCTTGATACTCTCGAATATTTAAAGCGCGGCGGCAGAATTTCTCCCACCGTTGCCTTTGCCGGGGCTCTGCTTAACATCAAGCCGATGGCACAGTTGAAGGACGGCAAAATCGACGTTATGGGAAAGGCACGCGGCTTAAAGCAGGGCTATACAATGTTGCTCGACGAAATGGAAAAGGCAGGCGGAATTGATTATGATATGCCGGTACTTTTTGGCTACACGGGACTTTCACCCGACTCGCTCAATAATTTTATCGACCAGAGCGGCGATATGCTCAGAGCAGGGATAAACACAACCTGCATCGGTAGTGTAATCGGCACCCACGCAGGACCGGGAGCCGTCGCAGTCGCATTTTTCAAGAAATAATGAAAGAAACGCACTGATAAGTCAGTGCGTTTCTTATTTATTCGGTTATTTTTTTGCCTTTTTGCTGTATTTAATCAGCTCATGTTTTTCGTCACAGAGGGCGGCAACCTCGGGGGAATGACTGACCAGAATGACACATTTTCCGCTATCGGCAAGTGACCTGAAAATGGCCATAATTTCGCTTTGCGTTTCGCTGTCGAGATTTCCCGTCGGCTCGTCGGCGAGTATAATTTCGGCATCGTACGAAAGGGCTCTCGCTATCGCGACACGTTGCTGCTGACCGCCCGAAAGCTTTAATACTCGACGATTCGCTTCGCTTTCATCGAGTCCGACGCTTTTGAGCAGCTGGAGTGCTTTGTCGCGCTTTTTT
>JAFOCH010000126.1 GCA_017381395.1 Clostridia bacterium | reverse complement strand
CTCTAAAATTTTTTATATTGAAACAGCATTTATATTGCTGATTTAATCAGTTGCCAAGAAGTTCGATAGAAGTTTTTCCGTCATAATCATTCATATTAACGATAATTTTTTCATTTCGTGAGGTGGGAATATTCTTTCCCACGTAATCGCCGTGAACAGGAAATTCGCGATGCCCTCTGTCAACCAGAACAGCAAGCTGAATGCAGGAGGGACGTCCCATCTCGACTATTGCATCGAGCGCAGCTCGTACAGTTCGTCCTGTGTATAGCACATCGTCAACCAAAATTACCGTCTTACCCGCGACGGAAAAATCAATCTTTGTCTTTGATTCGATAACGTCATTTTTATCAATATCGTCGCGGTGAAGTGAAATATCCAGCTCGCCGAGATATACCGAAATATCCGAAAATTTCTTTATATTTTCGGCAAGTAGCTTTGCAATAGAAACTCCGCGTGAACGAATACCAATAATATATAGTTCATTTTCGTCATCGTTTTTTTCAATTATTTCGTGCGAAAGTCGAGCAAGCGTTCTGAGCACCGACTTTTCGTCGAACATTACCTTAATTGTCATTTATAAACCTCACAAAAAAACACCTTGTCACATAACGGAACAAGGTGTTTTACATTTTATCTATAACGCAAAAACCTTTTCAGTATCTCGGTACCGATTTAAAAGTTCTGTTACATATTTATATAATAACATATATTGCGTATTTGTAAAGAGTTTTTTGATTAAATATACATTATCTTGTCATTGACTGACTCGTTTTTGATGTCTGTGTCGATGGCATTTTTTGTGTTTTCGAGATTATCGTTGATGCTATCAACCTGCTTAATAAAGCTATCGAGGGCAGTCTTCATATTGCCGCGCATAATTTCGAGCTGCTTATATGTTTCGTCGATTTCGTCGATATATTTCTTATCCTTTTCATCAGATACTTTTTTGATAGAAATTGCCTCTTTTTCAGCATCGTCGAGTCTTTTCTTTACCTCGATCAGTTCGCTTTCAAATGCTACATTTTCTGATTTAAGCGTCTCTGCTTGCTCTTTTATAGCAGAAAGTTCTTGCTCTAATGCTGATATTTTATGGTGACTTTCTCTCTGATAATTTTCGATATAATTAAGGGTTTCTTTTTTATCAAATCCGAATAAAACAGTTTTCAACTTTCCTTTCAAAATTTACACCTCCAATTTTTTATCATATTATAACACACCTTTTCATATTTTACAACAGGGGAGGAGGACAAGTATGCAAAGATTCAACGAAGTCACCGAATATTTTGATAATTCGCTTAAATCAAAGCTGAATTCTATTCCTAATAAAATCAAATCGATTGTTACCGAAATTCGCGTTAAGGTCAATCAGCCGATAGTAATAATCACCCTTAATGACCGTTATTATTTAAGTGAAATCGGGCTATCGAATATCCCGTATAATTGCTCACCTGTCACCCGAAACGAGTTTAACGAATGTATTAAAAAAATGTGCAATTACTCCTTTTTCACCTTTGAAAATCAAATTAACGAAGGATACCTGACACTGAAAAATGGGCATCGAGTAGGTGTTTGCGGCTCATTTTCAAATAATGGTGAAATTATTTCATGTAACGATATTTATTCAATGAATGTCCGAGTTGCTCGGCATATAAAAACTTATGGAAAATATATTGCAGAAAACTTTATTAACTCACAAAATCACTTGATTATTTCGGGTAAGCCTGCGTCGGGAAAAACAACTCTGCTCAGGGATATTGCATCTGAACTTTCTGCGAACAAAATAAAGGTGCTGGTGTCCGATGAACGAAACGAAATTGCTGCCGGGTTTAACGGAAAATACGAATTTGGATTAGGTCCTTTTTGCGACGTAATTAGTAATTGTAATAAGGCGGTTTCGGCCGAAATTGCGATTAGGACAATGTCACCTGATGTAATAATCTTTGATGAAATTGGGTTTAATGATATTGAAATTTTAAAGAAATTGTCCAATTCGGGAGTATTCGTCATCGCAACCTTACATAGCTTTGGAAATGGCTCAAATTCGTTTATTCTCAATCAGCTATCAAACGCAGGATTTAACCCGACGATAATTTATTTAGACAATATTGGCGACCTGCCTCGCTATGAATATTCGTATACAAATGATTAGATTGGTTGGGATTTTACTTATCAGCGTTTGCCCAATTTTCGTGTCATTGTTTATTTATTTTTCGTCGCACAAGCGAATTATAGCTATAAAAAATGCACGTGTGACTTTGGAAAAAATATTGTCCCTGTTATCAATTAAATCAGGTAAATTCACCGACTTTGATTATAGATACTTGAATGATAATGAGGCTTCGCAGTTAAGAGCGTTTTTTGATGATTTGACCACGTCAAATTCATCTTTAATCACCGATGAATGTAATCGGCTAATAAAGGAATTTACCGAAAAAGAAAAGAACGAGCGTAATGATTTTTTACAAAAGGGAAAGGTTATAGTTTCAACAGGTGCAACTATTGGAGTTACTGTATTCATTTTGCTTATCTAAAATAACGGAGGTTGGTTATGGACGTCGATTTTATATTCAAAATTGCTGCAATCGGTATAATCGTAGCTGTATTTAATCAGTTGCTTATTCGGTCGGGCAGAGAGGACCAGGCAATGATGACCACGATTGCAGGGCTAATTGTGGTAATGATGATGATAATTGGGGAAATTAGCAATCTTTTTGACACGGTAAAAAAGATGTTTGATTTATGAATATATTTTCAATAATCATAGTTTCGGTAATCGTGTCTGTATTAGCCGTTTTAATTAAGCAAAACAATCCCGCTTATTCCGTGCTTTTGATAGTACTTTTTGTAGTAATTATAACTACTGTTGGCATAAATTACCTGTTTGATTTGACAGGACGAATTACGGAGTCGGTAGGTAGGATAAGTTACGCTCCTGAATTTTTAAAAATACTACTTAAAGCAATTGTAATCTGTGTTTTATCCGACCTAGCATCTAACATTTGCAAAGATAGCGGAAATGGCTCGTTATCGGTGTGTATTGATGTGGTAATAAGGATAATTTTACTTTCGTTAACATTACCGATTGTCGAAAAACTCGTTGAAATTATACAAGGATTATTTAATTTATGAAGAAATTAATTTTAGTATGTCTGGGCTTGATAACTCTTATTTCTTTTCCACTAAATTGTTATGCTGACGAGGACGGTTTTGGCTCGGTGTATGACATTGTCCCTGATAACGTAAAGGATACGCTAAATGATTCGGATTACCAAATCGAAAGTTTGCAGGACGTTATTGATATTATCAGTAACGAAGGGATATTTTCGTTAGTCAAAATCGCATTTTCCGATTACAGTTTGCCGTTTGAAACGGTTGCAACGCTTGTTTTAATATTGACGATTAATTGCTCTTTACAGCTACTCATAGATAAGCCGGAAACTAAAAAAATTGCTCAGATTATTTGCTCACTGATCATCTGCGTAATTATTGCTGAGCCACTTAAAAATATTATAATTTCTGTCACCGACTGTCTTAATTCAAGCGGTGTGTTTATGTTTTCATTTTTGCCGATTTTTGCATCTTTTTTAGTTACAACTAATCCCGGCACATCGGCGGTTGCATATACCGCAACTACATATTTTTTTAGCGAGCTTACTGTATTTATTTCAAGGTCGGTTTTGACTCCGCTTTCAACCTGTATGTTTACAATGAGCGTTGTATCATCGGTAAGTGACGGGATATTTAATAATTTGATTAGTGGTGTTAAAAAGCTAATAATCTGGACACTTGGACTAGTGACGTCAATTTTTACTGCAATTACGTCAGTACAATCCATAATAACTTCTGCCGCGGACACTGTCGCGATTAAAACGGGAAAGTTCATAGTCGGTTCGTCGGTGCCGGTGGTAGGCGGTTACGTAAGTGAAGTGATGAATACAATTATCGGCTCGTTAACTGTAATGAGGTCGGGAATCGGTCTATTTGCGATAATTGTAATGATAATAATGTTTTTACCCGTAACTGTCGAGCTGCTGATGTGGAAAATCGGTGTTAAACTGTGTCAGGTAATATCATGCGGGACAGAAAACGAAATTGGTCAAAATATAATAAACGCATTTGATGATGTTATTACAGTTATGCTTTCGATTACGATATGCGTCTTTATAGGTATTGTATTATCCATTTCGTCTATTCTCGTTTTTGGCGGTGTTAAATGATGGATTTAAGTTCTGTTTTAGCGTCCGTTTCGGTTGTATCAGTGTTTATTTCAGTGCTATCACTATGCTTTCCAAATAATAAATACAGACCGCATTTATTTATGATGTCAAAGATAATAATAGTATCAATATTTGTTTGTTCGTTAACGTCAGTTAAGTTTGATTTTGAATTTGATAGCGACCAAATTGCTGCTGATAAAAGCGTTTTCAACCAAATGATTGACGAAAGGATATGTGGTGATATTGATGAATATATTGAAAGTATGTTTGACACCTATTGTAGTGCTCAAATCGAAAAATCAGAGGTAACTTTATCGGTCACAAACGGTAATACCAATCAAATTCAGGACGCTGTTTATAATAAATTCGGAATAAAGTGCAAGGTGATAGAAATTGAATAATTCGCTCAAATTATTGCTTAATAATAAAAAGGTTTCGATGACAATATTTGTTGTTGGCATTGTTGGAATTTTGCTTATTTTTATATCTGACTCCTTTGCGAAAAATAATGAAAATGAAGCTGCTATTAACATAGAAACAGACCTTTCCGAAAGTGAATATTGTTCACTAATTGAGTCAAAAATAGCGGAAATTATTAAATCGTTAACGGGAAATGACAACACCAATGTCATAGTTACTCTCGATTCGTCGTATGAATATGTATATCTAAACGAAAAGGACATTTCATACGACTACACAAATGAAAAAAATGCTGAAACAAAAAAGAAGGATAATTCAAGCGAAAAATACATAATTGTCGAGGATTCGTCGGGCAATGAGCGACCTTTGATCGTGACAACTTTATCACCGAAAATACGGGGTGTAGTAATCATTTACGACTATAACGGAGTCCAAATTGATGACGAAATTAAATCAGCTGTGATGGCCGCTCTCGACATTAGCAGCAGTAAAATATTTGTATCAAAAAAACTGAATTAAAGGAGAAATATTCAATGAGAAAATCAGTAATTATCAATAAAAAGTCAATTGTAATGTGTGGACTTGCATTGGCTCTTTCGGCGGCAATTTATCTTAATTGGCAGTATCAAGGCAACGGTGTTACTCAAAATTCGGGCAAGAACGATGCAGATCTCGGAAAGTCTATTTATGTCAATAAAACTGTTTCCATGCCCGACGAGCAGGATTACTTTTCTGTTGCAATAAGCGATAGGGAAAAATCGAGAAAAAATACAATTGCCGAGCTTAACGAAATCATTAGTGATAAAAGTTCATCGAGCGAATCAAAGCAAAAGGCCGAAAAGAATAAGAACACTATTGCGCTCAACATAGAAAAAGAGGCCAATATCGAAACCTTGATAAAAGCAAAAGGATTCGAAAAATGTATTGCCGTGCTGAATGAAAAAAGTGCAAATATTATAATCAGAGCGAAAGAGGTTACTTCGCAACAGACATTACAAATCAATGAAATTGTCAGTGAGCAGACCGATTTTTCATCAGAAAATATTAAAATTATCGCTGTTGAGTAAAAAACAGTTGTTTTACCGATTTTTTGTGTTATAATAGTCAAAAAGGAGGTCATTTCTGATGGGATATAAAAATGATACTGGAATCGCAATTTCCGAAGATGTTATAACAAAAATGGTTGCAACTGCTGCACTTGAAGTTGACGGTATTGCCGAATTGGCAATTAAACCTACAAATATAAAGGGATTGATTAGAGGCAAATCGGCAAAATCGGTTATTGCTAAATTTAGCAATAATGCCATGTTTATCGACGTTTTTGTTAAACTTAAAGAGGGCGCAGAAATCGTTACAGTGTGCGAAAACGCTCAAAAAACTATAAAAGATACTCTTCAAAATATGACGGGCAAGGCTGTTACAAAAATCAATATTCACGTTGTCGACATTGAAATCAACGAAGAAGAGAAATAATGATAAATATGACCAAAAGAACGGTGCAAATTAGCATCGTTCTTTTTATATATCTGTATTGCATTTTTTTTGCATATAATGTATAATATTTTAGATAATCAATGAAAGGTTGTTTAAATTTTTATGATTCGTACTGAGGCGAGAGAAAAAGCATTTGCAATTATATTTGAAAAATCGATAAATGACGAGACTGCGGCAGCTCTTATCGCACTTTCTGAGGAATGTGAAGGGGTTAAGATTAACGCGTTTGCAACAGGGCTTATCAATGGCGTTATTAATAATATGGAAGCTATTGATGATAAAATTTCACAGAATTTAAAGGGCTGGAGCGTAAGCAGAATATCAAAGACTGCATTAGCTATTTTACGCCTTGCCGTATATGAAATTGACTTTTGCGATGAAACTCCTGATGGAGTTGTAGCTAATGAAGCCGTTGAATTAGCAAAGAAATATTGCGGTGATGACGAGCCAGGCTTTATCAACGGTATTTTAGGCGCAATAATTAAGTCAAAATCATGATTTTAGGTATCGATACCAGTAACTACACTACCTCTGTCGCACTATACGACGGGGAGAAAAATATTGCCTATAATTTTAAAAAGCTTTTACCTGTCAAAAGTGGCGAAAAAGGTCTAAGGCAAAGTGATGCAGTATTTCATCATACCATGCAAATCAGAGAGCTTTTGGATGAAGCGTTTAAGGTTTCAACCGATATTTCTTCGGTAGGTGTTTCGATTTCGCCATGCGATAATGAAGGTAGTTATATGCCTTGCTTTATGGTTGGTCAAACGGTTGCCGAGGCAATTTCGGGTGCTATTGGCGCCAAACTATTCACCTTTTCACATCAAAGGGGACACGTGGCGGCCGCGCTTTATTCCTGCAATAAACTTAATTTAATTAACGAAAAATTTATTGCGTTTCATTTTTCGGGTGGTACTAGCGACGCTATTATTGTCGAGCCTGATGACGAAACGATAATCAAATGCAATGTTATCGCAAGCTCAAGCGATTTAAAAGCTGGGCAGTCAATCGACCGAGCAGGTGTTATGCTTGGGCTTCCGTTTCCTTGTGGCAAATATATTGATGAGCTTGCGTGCAATAGTGGTGCTGAATTTAAGATTAGACCGTCATTTTCGGGGCTGAATCCGAGCTTTTCGGGTGTCGAAAATAAATGTATTAAAATGCACAATGACGGAGCAAGTAACGAAGATATTGCAAAGTATGCAATCAGTTACACGCTTTCTGTAGTTGATAATATGACCGAAATGATACGGAATGAATATGGTCGGTTGTCGCTGGTTTATGCAGGCGGAGTAATGAGCAATTCCATGATTAGAAAATTCATGACGAATAAGTACGATTGCAGCTTTGCCGAACCTCAATTTTCGTCAGATAATGCAGTGGGCGTTGCAGTTTTAGCCGCCTTGAAGGAGAAACAAATATGAGTAGTGACAGACTTACTTATACAGTTTCACAATTAAATAATTACGTTAAAAATATTATTGATAATGATCCTTATCTCAATTATATCTACGTAGTGGGTGAAATTTCGAATTTCACAAATCATTACAAGACGGGGCATTTTTACCTCACCTTAAAGGATGAAAAGGCTGCTATCAAAGCTGTTATGTTTCGTTCAAGCGCGTGCAGAGTAAAGTTTGAGCCGCAAAACGGAATGAAGGTTATATGCAGAGGTAGAGCAACGCTTTTTGAAAGGGATGGCAGTTTCCAGTTCTATATTGATGATATGCAGCCAGATGGTGTAGGTGCTTTGCAGATTGCCTTTGAACAACTTGTAGAAAAATTAAAAGCAGAGGGCCTCTTTGACGAAAAGCATAAAAAGAAAATTCCGACCTATCCTGAAAAAATTGCTGTAATTACTTCACCTACGGGTGCGGCTATTCAGGATATTACAAACGTTTTAAACCGTCGTTTTCCTTGTGCCGAAATGATTATGTGTCCTGTTCTTGTTCAGGGAGACGGCGCCGCGGAGCAACTGATTGACGCGGTAAAAAAGGTTAACGAAATGAACGTTGCCGACGTAATAATTATCGGTCGCGGAGGCGGTTCTATCGAGGATTTATGGGCCTTTAATGATGAGGACTTAGCGCGTGAAATATTTAGGTCACGAATTCCTGTTATTTCTGCGGTCGGTCACGAGATCGACTATACTATTTCCGATTTTGTCGCCGATTTACGCGCTCCAACACCTTCCGCAGCCGCTGAGCTTGCTGTTCCCGATATTACCGATGTAAAATATTTACTCGCAAAAACTGAAGAAAATCTCGAAACGGCATATTTAAATAATTTAAATCAACTTAAATCTAGGCTAAAATTCTATGCCGAAAATTATATTCTAAAAAACCCGAGCAACTATCTTTCCAATTTGCGTGAAAAACTGAATTTCACGGTAAATAAGTTAACTAGTGCATACTCGTCCGTATTACATCAGGAGCGAGAATGCTTTGCAGAAAAATGCGCTAAATTAAACGCTCTCAGTCCGCTTGCGACTATTTCGCGCGGATACTCGGTCGCGTATAAGGAAAACAAGCCGATTAAATCGGTAAAATCGATAAACACGGGAGATAGTTTGATTCTCGTTTTGGCCGACGGTATGGCCGAATGTACAGTAAAATTCACTAATGAGGAGAATATCAATGAGTGAAAAGAAATTTAGTGAAATGCTTTCACGTCTTGAAGAAATAGTAACTACTCTCGAAAAGGGTGACTGCGAGCTCGAAACTTCGATGGAATTATTTGAAGAAGGAACAACCCTTGCTAAGATTTGTAACGAAAAGCTCAATAACGCTCAGCTTAAAATAACTAATATTGACGGGGCTTCCTCGGGAGAAGATAAATAATGAGTGCAGAAACTTTTTTGTTAGAATACTCAAGTGATTTCGATGATAATATTGGTAAATTTATACCCGCAAACGATGTTGCTTATTCGTCGGTAATTAACGCAGTAAATCACAGTTTGTCTGCGGGTGGTAAGAGAATCAGACCGGCACTTTTGATGGAGTTTTGCCGTGTTTTTGGCGGTGATTACAGCATTTCGATTCCTGCCGCATGTGCAATCGAGATGATTCATACATACTCGCTCATTCACGACGACCTGCCTTGTATGGATAATGACGATTTCAGACGCGGAAAGCCGTCCTGCCATATTGCCTTTGGTGAGGATATTGCTCTTTTAGCGGGTGATGGTTTACAGTCGCTAGCTTTTGAAACGATGACAAAGCTGGATACAGACTCAGATAAAATTGTTAAGTCGGTTGCTTGCTTGGCCGAGTGCTGTGGGATTAACGGTATGGTTGGCGGTCAGGTTATTGATTTAGAAAGCGAAGATAAGCAAATCCCGCTTGATACACTTGTACTTTTACAGCAGCTTAAAACGGGCAAACTTATAGAGGCGGCCGTTAAAATTGGTTGTATCTTAGGCGGAGCAAGTGATGAAGAGATTGATCTATGCCTTAAATATGCTCAAAATATTGGTTTGGCATTTCAAATTCGTGATGATATACTTGACGTCATTGGCGACCAGGAATTGCTCGGCAAGCCGATCGGCAGTGATAAAGAGGAAAATAAAATAACCTTTTTATCATTTTTATCAATTAAAGAGGCGGAAGATAAGATTTGCGAACTAACAAAAGCGGCAAAGGAATCTCTTGCATTTTTGGGCGATAGGGCAAATGACTTGTGCGATTTAGCCGATTATCTAGCATTTAGAAATAAGTAAAATAAAGTGGTTATGTAATGTTTTTAAAAGAAATTAAAAGTCCTGATGATTTAAAGAAAATTCCGAAAAATGAGCTCCCTCAACTTTGTGACGAAATCAGAAGTGAGCTTATTTCAACGGTGTCAAATACAGGCGGCCATCTCGCATCTAATTTAGGTGTTGTTGAGTTGACCGTTGCTTTGCATTCGGTTTTCAATTCACCAGAGGACTCAGTAATTTTCGACGTTGGACACCAGAGCTATGTTCACAAAATGCTCACAGGACGTTATGATCAATTCGCTACGTTAAGAAAAGCGGATGGTTTATCAGGGTTTATGAATCCGAACGAAAGTATCTATGATCCGTTTATTTCGGGTCATAGCAGCACGTCGCTTTCTAGCGGATTTGGTATAGCAAAAGCAAACTCTATGCTTGACAAAGAGGGTAGGGTTATCTGCGTAATTGGTGATGGTGCGCTTACAGGTGGATTAGCGTATGAAGCACTTAATAACATAGGTCGATCTAACGAGAATATGATTATAATTCTCAATGATAACAAAATGTCTATTTCAAAAAATGTCGGCGCTATGGCAAAGTATCTTTCGGATGTGCGAACACGCTCGTCATACATTAATACAAAAAGAAGCGTAAAAATTAAATTGAACAAGGTGCCTTTAATCGGGCGTCCATTGTCCAGGTTGATTGAAAAAACGAAACAAGCTCTCAAAAACGTTATTTTAAAGCAGAATATGTTTGAGGCGCTCGGCTTTTATTATCTTGGTCCCGTCGATGGACACGATATATATAAGATGGTTGACGTGTTTAAATCGGCAAAGGAAATCAGTAATATGCCGATTGTCGTACATGCAGTGACGACCAAGGGAAAGGGATACGATTTCGCGGAATCAAGCCCCGAAAGTTACCATGGTGTATCGTCCTTTAATTACGAAGAAGGAGTTCAATCAATTTCATACGGTTATTCGGAAGCATTTGGTGATGCAATTTGTGAGCTTGCCGAAAAGAATAATAAAATTTGTGCAATTACCGCGGCAATGACCGACGGAACAGGACTTTCCAAATTTGCTGAAATGTACCCTGACCGATTTTTTGACGTGGGAATTGCCGAACAACATGCAGTAACCTTTGCTGCCGGATTGGCGAGTAAAGGTATGGTACCCATTTTTGCTGTTTATTCGTCGTTTTTGCAGAGGGCGTTTGACCAAATTATCCACGATTGCTCAATAATAAAGCAACACGTTGTCTTTTGTATTGATAGAGCAGGTATAGTTGGACGTGATGGCGCTACTCATAATGGTTTGTTTGACGCGGCATTTTTGTCCGAAATCCCAGGCGTTTCGATTTTCGCTCCATCAAATTATAGCGAACTGAAAGAAATGCTCAATGTAGCGATTAATGAACGCGATGGTGTTTGCGCTATTAGATACCCCCGTTTGGTCGAACCTAAAAATGCAGAAAATCATTATAATGGAAATCATTATTATATTAAGAATGTTACGTCGTCAAAAATCATCGTAACATACGGAAATTTATTTAATTTAGCGGATAAAACGGATTATGCGGTATGCAAATTAAACGAGCTTAAAATTGATGATAAGCTTATTTCTGAACTAAATAAATTTGACGAAATTTACTTCTTTGAGGAAGGAATTGAAACCGGCGGAATAGGTCAAATTCTGGCATCAAAAATGCTCAAAGCCGGATACAAGGGTAAATATAATTTGACCGCAATAAATGAATTTGTGTCGCATAATGAAATTGACGCATTATTAAAAAAATATATGCTTGATACCGATTCAATGAACAGAATCGTTTCGGAGGAATAGGATTGAAGGAAAAATTACGACTTGATACAGCCGTTTTTGAGCAGGGTTTTTGCGAAAGCAGAGAGAAGGCAAAAGCTCTCGTTATGGCGGGCTGTGTATATGTGAATAATCAAAAAGCAGATAAACCCGGAATTACTTTGAAGCCCGATGATACAATCGAAGTGCGTGATAATTCGTTAAAATACGTTAGTCGTGGCGGATTAAAACTCGAAAAGGCGATGAAAAACTTTAACATCAGTCTAGACGGATTTATTTGCGCGGATATTGGCGCTTCGACCGGTGGTTTTACCGACTGTATGCTTCAAAATGGCGCATCAAAGGTATATGCCATTGACGTTGGTTACGGTCAGCTTGCATGGAAATTACGCTGCGATGAAAGGGTAATCAATCTTGAGAGAACTAATTTCAGATATGTTACCGATGAGGTTGTTCCTGATAAGCTTAATTTCGCAAGCGTTGACGTTTCATTCATATCGTTGAAGCTGATTATCCCTGTGCTTAAATCACTTTTAGCGGATAATGCCGAAGCAGTTTGCTTAATTAAACCACAGTTTGAGGCGGGTAGGGAACAGGTCGGCAAAAAAGGTGTTGTAAAGGATAAATCAGTACACGTCAAGGTTGTTGATGAAATTCTCAACTTTATTTTAAATGATTGCGAAATGACGGTATTAAACCTTGATTACTCACCGATAAAGGGACCTCAAGGAAATATCGAGTATCTGGTACATATTCTTAATAACAATATCAGTGAAAACAGAGCAAAATTTGACGCTAATGAAATTGTCACAATGTCACATAACGAGCTTGATAAAAAGGAGTGATAAAATTGACATGCGGCATTTATTATATTGAATTAGCAGCCGAAACTTTAAATAAAGTTCAGCAATTCTTGAAAGACAATAATTGCGAATCAATTATTCTGGATAAAAATAATCCTATCGACGCCGAAAAATGCGATTTTATCATTTCTATCGGCGGAGATGGAACTATGCTTCGAGCTGCGAAAATTGCCTCAAAATATAATAAGTCGGTTATAGGCATAAATTGTGGTCATTTCGGCTATTTAGCCGAGCTTGAAGTGAACGAAATTCCGTTGATAAAAAAGATAATTAATAATGAATATTCGGTCGAGCAACGCAAAATGATGAAGATTACTCTCGAAAAGTCGGGTGCTAAATTCACCGCGCTCAATGACACGGTTATTCAGCGCTCGAACAATTCAAGCATTGCCGAAATTACCGTTTCAAGCAAAGATAAACCCTTTTTAAAGGTAAATGCAGATGGGATTATTATCGCAACGCCTACCGGCTCAACTGCTTATTCAATGTCGGCAGGCGGACCGATAGTTGATCCGAGTGTTGACGGCATAATTGTAAATTCGATTTGTGCCCATTCACTGTTTGACCGACCGATAATTTTAAACGGTAACAGCGAGATAAAAATTCAGGCAAAAACTCGTAATAGTGATGATACCGTTTATTTGACCATTGACGGAGATAAAACTTTAAAGCTTGACAGCGACGATACTGTAATAATCAGTATTGATAGAGAAAATACAGCTGATTTTATAAAGATTAAGGACGACTCCTTTTACAGTATTTTAAGAAGTAAAATGATATAGGTGGATAAAAAATGAAAAAACATCGACATAATAAAATAATTGAGCTAATAAATTCGCAGCCGATCGAAACTCAGGAGGAAATGCAGGCGGCATTATTAAACGTTGGATTTAACGTTACGCAGGCGACCGTTTCACGTGATATTAAGCAGCTGGGTTTGATTAAAGCTCAGGACAAAAACGGCAGATATAGATACGCCACCTCTCGCACAGATGGGTCAAGCGAAACAAATTATCTGATACTCATAAGTTCTATCATTAACATCGAATACGCGCTTAACAACGTGGTTATAAAGTGTCATACAGGAATGGCTCAGGCAGTATGTGCAAAGCTTGATGCGATGAACATTAAAGGCATTTTGGGAACTATTGCTGGGGAGGATACCATTCTTATCATTACTCGTAGCGAAGGTGATTCAGCCGCGCTTTGTGATGAATTACATAATATTATTAAAAAATAATCGGAGATAAAAATGCTCGAAACGCTTTATATCGAAAATGTTGCAGTTATTGAATCGGCCGAAATCAATTTTACCAACAAATTTAATGTTTTGACGGGTGAAACGGGTGCAGGTAAATCAATTATAATCGATTCAATTAACGCTATCTTGGGCGAAAGAACGCCAAAGGATATAATTAGAAATGGTTGTGATTATGCTTTAATCACGGCCCAGTTCAGTGTTTCAATATTGTTGGAAGCAAAGCTAGTTGATTTAGGATATACTTGCGATGATAGAGAGCTTATACTTTCACGCAGGTTATCATTAGACGGCAGAAACAACGTCAGAATTAACGGTAAACCTGCTACCGTAAGCATTCTTCGCGAAATTGGAGTTGACCTTATCAATATTCACGGTCAACACGATTCACAGCATCTGCTAAATTCCGAAAGTCACCTTGCCTTTATCGACGCTTTGGCTGATAATCAAGCAATTTATGATGAGTATATTACCAGTTATAAAAAATTAGTTGAAATCAAGCATAAAATTAAGAATTTGACCGAAAACAACGATAATAACGCTGATTTAAGGGAAATGCTTGAATTTCAGATAAAAGAGCTTGAAGAGGCAAATATTAAGCCGGGCGAAAAAGATAAGCTTGAAGCACGAAGAAATATTATTAAAAATGCAGAAAAAATAAAGAGCATTATTAACTTTGCTAAAAATTCGCTTAACGAAGCTGATAATAATAGCTCTGTTTGTGATATGTTGCGTATTTCTGCCTCAAATTTTGAGGGACTAACCAATATTGACGAACGATTTAAGGCCGTTTCAGAGCGCTTTAAAGGGCTTGAAATTGAAAGCAGAGAACTGCTTAATGATATTGTTAGCGAGTTCAATGAATACGATTTTGACGAGTATGAGCTTGACGAAATCGAAAAGCGCCTAGATATTATTTACGGGCTTTCGCTTAAATATGGCAGCGAAGAAAATATGCTTACACAACTGACCGAATCGAAGGAAAAGCTCGATTCGATAGTGAATTTTGACAACGTAATATCCGAGCTTGAAAATGAATTCACCGAATTGCTTGATAAAACTAAGAAAGTATCGCAAAAATTAACCGAAAGTCGAGTAAAAACGGCCCAAAAATTCGATAGGGAAGTAGCAGAACAATTGCAATTCCTTAATATGCCGTTTATTAAATTCTCTACTCAAATCACCGGCACTAAGCTTACATCAAAAGGTGCCGAAACTCTCGAATTTTTGATTTCTACCAACCCCGGTGAACCACCCAAACCGCTTGTAAAAATTGCTTCGGGCGGTGAGCTTTCACGTATAATGTTAGCGATAAAAACGGTGCTGTCGGGTGCCGATGCTGTTGAAACACTTATTTTTGACGAAATCGACTCGGGAATAAGCGGAAATGCAGCTCAAAAGGTTGCAGTAAAGCTTCAACAAATTGCAAACGATAAACAGGTAATTTGTGTAACTCATTTAGCACAAATAGCCGCTTTAGCCGAGTCGCATCACCTGATATCAAAGTCAAGCGATAGCAATAAATCGGTTACCAATATTTCACGACTTGATTATGATGGTAGGGTAAATGAACTTTCGCGCATCATTTCGGGCGGCGAAATCACCGAAAATATACGAAATACCGCTATCGAAATGCTTAATAAATCATTGACTTGACGATTTTTATGTGATATAAATATATTACTGGCTTTGATGGAGAGAAGCAGTAAATATTAAATGTTCAAAGAGAGCTTTCGTTTTGGTGCGAGAAAGCAGCATTTATTACTGATATACACTCCGGAGCTAAAATGCTGAACGGTATTTATTATAACTAGTAGGCGTTTTCGGTTTATGCCCGTTATAGCGTATGTGATACGTTTTAATACGTACCCAATGAGGTTGTATTGGTGACAATGCAGCAAATTGAGGTGGTAACACGAAATTTTTTCGTCCTCTGCTTTTTACAGCAGAGGACTTTTTTATTATCAGAAGGAGAGTAAAATTAAATGAAAATCTATGACGAACTTGTTGCTCGTGGCCTTATCGCGCAGGTAACCGACGAGGACGAAATTAAGGAACTTATCAATAACGGAAAGGCTGTATTTTATATTGGCTTTGACCCGACTGCAGATAGTTTGCACGTAGGCCATTTTATGGCGCTTTGCCTCATGAAGCGTCTGCAAATGGCAGGTAACCGTCCGATTGCACTTCTTGGCGGCGGTACAGGTATGATTGGCGACCCGTCAGGTCGTAGCGATATGCGTAAAATGCTTACAAAAGAGGATATTGACCATAACATCAGTTGCTTTAAGGAGCAGATGAGCAAGTTTATCGAATTTGGCGAAGGTAAAGCCATGATGGTTAACAATGCTGAGTGGCTCCTCGACCTTAATTACGTTGAACTTTTGCGCGAGGTTGGTGCCTGCTTCTCGGTTAATAATATGCTCCGTGCAGAGTGTTATAAGCAGCGTATGGCAAAGGGACTCAGCTTCCTTGAATTCAACTATATGATAATGCAGAGCTACGATTTCTACCACTTATTCAAGGAATATGGCTGTAATATGCAGTTTGGCGGCGATGATCAGTGGTCGAATATGCTTGGCGGTACCGAGCTTATCCGCAGAAAGCTTGGCAAGGATGCTTATGCCATGACAATTACATTACTTATGAATTCTGAAGGAAAGAAAATGGGAAAAACTGCCAATGGCGCAGTTTGGCTCGACCCGAAAAAGACATCTCCGTACGAATTCTATCAGTATTGGCGTAATGTTGGCGACGGTGACGTTCTTAAATGCATCAGAATGCTTACATTCCTGCCGCTTGAACAGATTGATGAAATGGATAGCTGGGAGGGAAGTCAGCTCAACAAAGCAAAGGAAATCCTTGCATTTGAATTGACTAAGCTCGTTCATGGCGAAGAAGAAGCTACAAAGGCACAAACCGCCGCTAGTGCTTTGTTTGGCTCTGGTGCAAATACTGACGATATGCCTTCGACCGAAATTGAATCATACGAAATGTCAATACTCGACGTAATGCTGACAGCAGGACTTGTTCCGTCTAAAAAGGAAGCACGTCGTTTGATTGAGCAAGGTGGAGTTGCAGTAAATAATGAAAAGGTTACTGACGCTAATATGATTCTGTCAAATGAATTTTTCGCTGATGGATATGCAATTATTAAAAAGGGTAAAAAGATATTCCATAAGATTATTGTAAAATAAAAAATATAAAAGACCGGTAAAATCCGGTCTTTTATTATTATGTAAAGTGTGATATTATTATATAAGAATCAAAAAGGGCATATCCTTAAAAAAATATATCCAATTATACAAAATGACCGATTTTGTATCAATAATTTAATATTTTGACTATTTCTAAAAGGATATCATTTGAGGTATCCTTTTTAATTTTAGCAGTAATCAATTCTAAATAATCGACTTCATCAGAATCACGTGAACGGAGATTTAAAAGTAATTGCTCAAATTCTCTGTCATATCGTGATGATAGATTATAAAGATATATCAATATCAAATCCTTTTTCCTCATTAGAATCACCTGCATAATTAGTAAAATATTTAAAAGAACAATTAGCTTCCTCGTTATGATATGAAGGACAATCAATTAAATGATATTCTAAATCCGTATAAACTTTATCATGTTCACGAACAAGCTGACCGCACGTGTAATAAAACTTGCCAAAAAT
>JAFOCH010000125.1 GCA_017381395.1 Clostridia bacterium | reverse complement strand
GCTCTCGAGGTCACCGCCGACGAAATTGACGAGGCGATTGCCTCTGTTTCGCCCGAATTTATCGAAATCATCCGCGAAGCCGCCAATAATATCCGTGCCTTTCACGAAAAGCAGGTCAGAAACAGTTTTATTCTCAACGAAAAGGACGGCGTTGTAACGGGACAAAAGATTATCCCGATTGAAAAGGTCGGTTTATACGTTCCCGGCGGCACGGCGGCATATCCGTCCACTGTTTTGATGGACAGCATACCTGCCAAAATAGCCGGCTGTAACGAAATTGTTATGGTCACACCGCCGAGCAGCGACGGAAGGGTTAACCCCGTTATTTTAGCCGCGGCAAAAATTGCGGGAGTTGACCGCATTTTCAAGGTTGGCGGAGCCCAAGCGGTAGCCGCACTTGCATACGGAACCGAAAGCGTACCGAAGGTTGATAAAATCGTAGGTCCCGGTAACGCATACGTTGCCGAGGCAAAAAAGCAGGTGTTCGGCAAGGTTTCGATTGACATGATTGCAGGGCCGAGCGAAATTTTGGTTGTAGCCGATTCGACAAGTAACCCGAAATTCGTTGCCGCAGATTTGCTTTCCCAAGCCGAGCATGATAAAATGGCAAGTGCCGTTCTCGTTACCGATAGCGAGGAACTGGCAAAAAAGGTCAGCGAAGAATTAGAGGCGCAGATTCCGCTTTTGCCGCGCAAGGAAATCGCTAGAGCGTCGATTGACAATAACGGCAAAATTATCGTCGCAAAGGATAATCTCTCACTTGCGATTGATATCGCTAACGAAATTTCACCCGAGCATCTCGAGCTTTGCGTAGATAATCCCTTTGATTATCTTGATAAAATTAAGCACGCAGGTTCGGTATTTATGGGCAAATACTGTCCCGAAGCGCTCGGTGACTATTTCGCAGGACCGAACCACACCCTGCCCACGAGTGGCACGGCCAGATTCTCGTCACCTCTTTCGGTCGACGATTTTGTAAAGAAAACACAGTTTATTTATTATTCAAAGGATGCGCTGTCGGGAGTTGCCGATAAGGTGGCATATTTCGCCGAAAAAGAGGGACTTTCCGCCCACGCAAAGAGCGCAACAATACGTTTTGAGGACTGAAAATGAGTAAATTTTTTAGTAAAAAATATTCGGCACTGACCCCGTACACACCGGGCGAGCAGCCAAAGGATATGCAGTACATAAAGCTCAATACCAACGAATCGCCCTTTCCGCCGTCCGCGTCGGTGACGGCTGCGGTCAGCGAGGAAAGTAGTCGTTTGCAGCTGTATTCCGACCCCGAAAACTTGCAGCTTAGAAAAAAAATTGCCGAGCTGTATTCGGTGTCGCTCGACGAGGTTATCGTGACCAATGGCTCTGACGAGGTGCTGAATTTCGCCTTTATGGCATTTTCGGACGAGGAAAGACCGCTTATTTTCCCCGACATAACCTATGGATTTTACCCCGTTTTTGCCGAGCTGAATGGCATTCCGTACACCGAAATTCCGCTCAAAGACGACTTTTCGATTGACATAAACGACTATATGGCGAATAATCGCACCGTCGTAATCGCCAATCCGAATGCACCGACGGGACTTTGCCTTACCCTCGACGAAATTGAAAAAATCTTAGCCGCAAACAACGACAACGTGGTTATAATCGACGAAGCTTACATTGATTTTGGCGGCGAAAGTGCAGTTGCCCTTGTCGGTAAGTACGACAATCTCCTTGTTACCCAAACCTTTTCAAAATCGAGGTCAATGGCAGGGGCAAGACTCGGCTTCGGTATCGGGAATAAAAAGCTGATTGCCGATCTCAATACCATCAAATACTCGACAAATCCGTATAACGTAAACCGAATGACCGAGGTGGCTGGCGTTGCCGCCCTTTGCGATAACGGATATTATATGGATAATTGTAAAAAGATTATCGCAACGCGTGAATGGACGGCAAATGAGCTTAATAAGCTCGGCTTCACAGCCCTGCCGTCAAAGGCAAACTTCATTTTCGCCAAATGTGAAAAAATCGATGGAGAAAAGCTTTATTTAGAGCTTAAATCACGAGGAATCCTCGTCAGACATTTTAAAAAGGCGAAAATCAGCGACTATGTACGAATCACCATCGGCACCGAGGAGCAGATGATGACGCTTATTACGACGATAAATCGAATTTTAGAGGAGTGCTGCTGAATGAGAAGCGCAGTTATAGAAAGAAAAACGGCCGAAACCGACATTAAATTAACCCTCAACATTGATGGCGAGGGTAATTCGGTATGCGATACAGGTTGCGGCTTTTTGGACCACATGCTTACCCTTTTTGCTCGTCACGGTCACTTTGACCTGAATGTCAGCTGTAAGGGCGACGTCGAGGTCGATTATCACCACACCACCGAGGACATCGGTATTTCCCTCGGCCTCGCCTTTAAGGAGGCGATCGGGGATAAAAAGGGAATTTTGCGCTACGGTGACACGACCTTGCCGATGGACGAAGCGCTCATTCTCACCGCCGTTGACATTTCTGGACGTGGCGGCTGCTACTACGAGGTCGAAATGCCGACCGAAAAGGTTGGAGACTTTGACACCGAGCTTTGCAAGGAGTT
>JAFOCH010000019.1 GCA_017381395.1 Clostridia bacterium | reverse complement strand
AATGATGAGGACGTCCTTACCTTGCTCGCGGAAATATTCCGCCATAGCACAGCCGCTGTACGGAGCAATATACTGCAAGGGCGCACTTTCGGACGCACTTGCCGAAACGATGATGGTGTATTCCATAGCTCCGTTGCGAAGAAGCTCGCTTGCAAGCTGGGCAACCGACGTGCTCTTTTGTCCGATTGCGACGTAGATACAGATAACGTCGGAATTTTTCTGATTGATAATAGTATCGATGGCGATTTCGGTTTTACCCGTTTGTCTGTCGCCGATGATAAGCTCACGCTGACCTCTGCCGATAGGAATCATACTGTCGATTGCCTTGATACCTGTTTGGAGAGGAACGTTTACACTTTCTCTTTCGATAATGCCGGGTGCTTCTGATTCGATGGGTCTGGTACCGCTATATTCAATCGGTCCCTTTCCGTCGATGGGCTCACCGAGTGCGTTTACAACTCGACCGAGCAGTTTTTCACCAACGGGGACGGAGAGAACCTTTCCTGTGCGGGTGACCGTCGAGCCCTCGCGGAGATTATTCTTATCCGAAAGGACGGCGACAGAAACGGTTTCTTCCTCCAAATTCTGTGCCATGCCGAAGCTACCGTCCTCGAATTCGAGCAACTCGTTAGCCATACAGTTGCGAAGTCCGTAAACGCGGGCAATTCCGTCACCGACGAGAATAACCTTTCCCGTTTCGGTCATATCGATTTTGGAATTATAATTTTTTATCTGATTTTTAATTATATTGCTGATTTCTTCGGGTCTGTTCATGAGTTCATCACATCCTTAATCTCGCCGAGGCGGTGCTTAATGCTTCCGTCAAAGGTCTTTCCGTCGACCTCGATTTTCATTCCGCCTATAAGTGATTCATCAATAATATAAATGGGATCTATCCTCTTATTCGTGAGGGTTTCGAGCTTTTTACAAACTGCGTCCTTTTGCTCGTCACTCAGCTCAACCGCCGAGTAAACGGTAGCAATAGCTCGATTTGAAAAGGACCTCGCGAGTATATCAAATTCGTCGATGCAGAGCAAAACCGTTCGCATCTTTCCATTTTCGCAAAGCACCTTTATAAAAGAAACCACGTATTGCGGCATTCTGCCGTCGAATGCTTCGTCGATCGACGCAATTCTTTCGCCAAGCGGAATTGCGGGTGAATTGAGAAACTCGATATAATCGGGATTTTCGTCAAAAAGCTGCTTTAATGTGACGAGCGAATCGAGATATTCCTCGACTGCATTCTCTTCGTCCGCAAGGGTGAACAAAGCTTCTGCATATTCACGTTCAGTCTGTATCATTTTCATCACCTATGCTTTCGATAAATGAATCGATGAAACGCTGATGATCTTCAGCAGAAACCTCTCTTTCAAGCACCTTTTCGGTGAGCAGAGATGAAACCTCGACGATTTCCTTTTTAACCGCATCCTCGGCCTTTTTGCGTTCGAGGATAGCATCATTTTCGGCCTGGCGGATGATTCCGTCTGCCTTTACCTTTGCTTCGGCGATGATTTCCTTTTCGCGTTCATTTGCGATGTTTACTGCCGATTTGATAACCTCGTCGGCCTCAACCTTTGCCGATTGCAGCTTTTCTTCATATTTAATTTTATCCAAATTTGCCTGCTCTTTTGCTTCGGCTGCGGCGTCATAGTCGCTTTGAATATCATTCTGACGGGCGTCGAGCATTTTTTTCGCCGGCTTGTATAAAAACTTTTTTACAATCAAAAACAGCAGAAGAAGGTTTACGAGTGAAACGAGCATCTGCCATAAATTGACCGAAATTACGTCTAATGTTTGCATTTAAATCACTCCGCTATAATTAAAGCGATTTCATTGTATTAACGAGAATGTCAACGAGAAGGTTTGGTGCAACAAAGATAAGAAGAATTGCGATAACAAGTGCGTAAAGACCGGTTGTTTCGGCGATAGCACAGCCCATGAGCATGGTTGTTGTAACCGAGCCCTTGCTTTCGGGCTGACGTGCAATAGCTTCACAAGCGCTTGCAACTGCGTTACCTTCACCGATACCGGGGCCGATACCTGCGATCATTGCCATACCTGCGCCGAGAGCGCAGCAACCTAAAATAATACCAATTGCGAGTTCCATTTTTATTTCCTCCGTTTAAAAAAATTTACTGTTTATTTTTTGCACTTTTTTGTGCTTTTTTCTGTTTATAGGTTTCAAGGTCGAATGCTCCGCCGACATACATCATGGTCAGCATGGCGAAAATAAACGCCTGCAAGCATCCGCTGAACACATCGAAATAGATTGATAACACCGCCGGGATACCCATCTGAAACAACGGGATATCGGCGAGGAAACCGGGCAAACTGCCGAGCAGCATCGACGAAAGGCCGGCAAGCGCGGAGCCGAGCAAAACCGAAATTACCGTACCCGAAAGCACGTTACCGTAATGACGGAACGCCATCGAAATCGGGGTTGCAAATTCGCTGATAAAGTTTATCGGGGCAAGAAGTGCAACCGGTTCGGCAAATCCCTTTAAATAGTTTATGGGGCCACACTTCATCTTATAATATGTGATAAGGAAAAATACTAGTATTGCCCAGCCACCGACAATATTGATGTCGGACGTTGGCGGATATAAACCGAAAAGGGTCAACAAACTCGAAAACGCCGAAAGGGCCAAAATTGCGATGATAAAAGGTGCAAAGCCCATAAAATATTCGCCCATATTCTCTTTTACAAGTGAATCGACCTTTTCGACAATCAGTTCGGCTAAATGCTGACGCTTTAAGTCAATCTTTTTGGTCATGCCGTGGGTTATATACAGGCAGAAAAAGAATATTACGACCAGCACTATCGCCGAATTAACCTGCGATTCGGTGACGGGGAAATCCTGAACAGGCATCGGGATTGTGAAGAAAACCCTTGCTCCCGTGATGGCGATTCCTTCGGAAAGCGGCTTTGTCAGCACCTGAAGGACTATGCCGAAAACAATCGGCAGAATCATCATCGTGATATAAAAAGCGTCCAGTATCTTAAATTTGCGGCTTGTTTTATTCAATTTCATATCACCTCAATTTTGCTTTTTGATTGAAATTGCACGCATACCTACTGCGATACGCGGGAAAAGATAAGGAATAATTACTGCGATAAGGTTAAAAACAGGGACAACATAGCCGATAACTGCGACAATGAACATAAATAGGTTGCGCAGCATTTGTGAAAGTTTCATTCGGCTCTTTGCATCTTTTACGTCCATCCCGAGTGCCGACTGCACCGTCAATCCCATTATAAAAAAGTTGAGCACAGCGGCGACACCGCCGAGCAAATTACCAAGTAAAACGGTGTAGTCCCATTTGCCAATAATGAGAAAAACCGACTGCATAAGCGCGCTGAGAACAAGCGTTACCGATGCTACGAACATAGTTTCTTTAATAATAGTTGAGTCAACCTTTTTCAAATCTACCAACCCTTTACTTATAACAAAAAAACATACATATTTATTTTAACACGGTTATTTCAAAAATTCAATAATTTTGCTAGATTATATATATTAAAAGCAGCGGACAAAAATCCACTGCTTTTTTTATTAAAATGATTTCATTAAAAACGTAAAACCGGTGAGAATAATTAAAAAGCCGAAATTAAACAAGGAAAACATCCCGATATAATAGCCGGTTTTACCCGGATTGTGCTTTACATACTCGCGGAAGGTAATCAAACTCGCAAGCGACGAAATAAGCGTACCCACTCCGCCGATATTTACGCCGACAAGTAAATCGGCATAATTGCCCGTAAACTGCGACAAAAGAATTGCCGACGGCACGTTACTGATAAACTGGCAGGAAACAACACTGAAAAGCGACGTACTTTTATCCAGAAGCAAGGAAAAAAGCTCCCTGACCACGTCGATTCGTGCCATATTCCCTGCGAAAACAAAGAAAAATACAAAGGTAAACAACAGGCCGTAGTCAACCGTTTTAAGCGCCTTTATGTCGGCAAAGATAAGCACACTAGGAATGATAATCAGCCCAATCCAATATGGTACACCGCGAAAAACTATTAAAATGGACAGAGCGAACAGGGTCAAATACAAGGCAGTTCTTTTGGGGCTGAGGACGATCTTTTCATCGGCAAGTTTCAGCGGTTCGGCCTTTGTAAAAACAAAGCAGCAAAGTGTGATTAACACAACCGAAAGTATAAACGGCGGTGCCATAATTCGCATAAATTCGAGATTGGGAATTTCATACCTTGAATACAAATACAGATTCTGCGGATTGCCAAACGGGGTGAGCATTCCGCCCAAATTGGCGGCAATATTCTGCATAATAAAGGTAAACGCCATATACTTTTGCTTTCCCGTCGTGGTCAGCACAAAGTATCCGAGTGGCAAAAAGGTTAGCAGTGCCATATCGTTTGCGATAAGCATAGAGCCGATAAATGTTATATAAACCAGCGCAAGTATACTCATTCTGGCCGTTTTAAAAAGCTGTACGACCTTTCTGGCAAGCATATAAAAGAAATTGATGTCCTTTAACGCGCAGACAACCGCAAGCACGCAAAAAAGGCAGGTCAGGGTCCTAAAATCGAAATATCCCGCGTATTCCTTGCTCGGCGGAATAATTACGCTTGTGATAATTGCCGCCATCAGCGCAATACACATAACTGCATTTTTCTTTATAAAATGAAGGCAGTTGTCGGGCATCGACGCTGCTTTTGTACCGCTAATCATTCTCCATTTCCCCTCTTTTTTTCGTACAAAATAAACACATTCACTTATTTTGATACTTTCACTCGGATATGTCAATATTTTTTGAGGAATTTTTTTATACAAAAAAGCAGCAGGCGAAAACCTACTGCTTTTTTTATTGGCGGTGTGGGTGGGATTCGAACCCACGGTACCGTGAGGTACAACTGATTTCGAGTGATATGTGGTTGGTTTCGTATGCTTACGTTCGCCCCTAATCAGTTACTTTTAATCATGACAGAAAATCGATAAAAACCGCAGTATTAAAGGGTTTTCCCTTCCCTTTCCCGTATGAATAAGAGATTTTTTAAAAATCCTGAAAAATCGCCCCTTTTGCAAAATCCTTAGACAAACCATTAGACAAAAAATTAGGGATAGGGTGTTGTAAATTTTTTTAACATTTAAAGAGTATAAGACAAAAACTGCTATTGATTAAAATTAATCAATAGCAGTTTTGACATTATTTTGGCTTGCTTATGAAACTGTCTTACCTTGATGCATCGGTTATTGCCTCAACGTCGCCCTGTAAATTATACACATAATAATATTCAACGCCGTTATAGGTGAAACCAATATATGCGCCGTTATTATCGTATATCCACATGAGGATATTGTCGCCCGTCTTTTGACCGGCTAAGATGTCTCCTGCGTAAATAAACTCGGTGGTAACACCGTCAACCGTTTTAGAAATACGCTGACCGTCGGCGTTACTGATGCTTTTTTGTGGGAATAAACGGTT
>JAFOCH010000124.1 GCA_017381395.1 Clostridia bacterium | reverse complement strand
TATATTATATTTTATAAAACACAAAAAATCAAGTCATTAAAATTTTTAAAAATTTATAGGTGTTAGTCTAATTTGGCGTTGCAATTCTCGTTTTATACAGAAATATGGTTTTAGTTGGTGCGATTTATTTTTTGTTATTTTTTTACAGCCAAAAAACCAAAATAAACGTTCATATTCTATACAATAATTGCAAATATTTGTCCGCTCAAAACATGAAAAACAAACACCTGTTTTTTTTGGCACAGCAACATCTTTAGATTATAAATATTATACACATTATCGCTGCAAAACCAAGCAAGGTAGGATAAAATCGTACTTTTATAACTGGTTGTTGAAGGTGTGATCTGATTTGTTTATGTGACATATGATTATATCAAAAAAATGGAAAATATTATTTTTTTGATCTGATATTTTCTTTCCCGAAAATGTGTTGAAATTTCCACATTATTATTGTATAATATGATAGCATATTGTATTATAGGTGGATTTTGGCCTTAGATAGATAACGATACTTGCACTAACATACGAAAAAAAGAGGGTTTTAAAAAATGAAAAGAGCAGAAAAGCGCATATTACTTTCAACACCTACCATGCACGCCGAGGAGATGGGTTACATCGCCGAGGCGTTTGAAAAGAATTGGATAGCACCGCTTGGATTTAATTGCGACGGACTCGAAAAGGAAATATCAGAATACGTTTATGACGGCACCGACGAGATGTTTACCCTCGCACTCGCATCGGGTACTGCTGCATTGCATCTTGCAGTTAAGCTTGCTGGAGTAAAATCGGGCGACGTAGTTCTTTGCTCGGATATGACCTTCTCGGCAACGGTAAACCCCATCGTTTACGAGGGAGGAGTCCCCGTTTTTATCGATAGCGAGAGAGAAACCTGGAATATGGATCCCGTTGCCCTCGAAAAAGCATTTCAGAAATACCCGAATGCAAAGGTGGTTATGCTTGCACACCTTTACGGTACCCCGTCAAAGATGGACGAAATCATCGCCGTTTGCAAAAAGTACGGAGCGGTTCTCATCGAGGACGCGGCCGAAGCATTATCCTCTACATATTTTGGAAAGAAATGCGGTACCTTCGGCGACTATAACGTAATCAGCTTTAACGGTAATAAGATTATCACGACCTCGGGCGGCGGAATGCTTTTGACAAACAGCAGTCAAGCTAGGGAAAAGGCGTTTTTCTGGTCAACCCAGTCGAGAGAAAATACCATCTGGTACGAGCATAAGGAAATTGGCTACAACTATCGAATGAGTAACGTTCTCGCAGGAATAGGCAGAGGTCAGCTCAAACATTTAGAGGAGCATCGCGATTTAAAGGAAAAAATTTATCAGCGATATGCAGAAGGGTTCAAGGATTTACCTGTAAAAATGAACCCGTATCTAGACGAGACCAGACCGAATTTCTGGCTGTCCTGTTTCACCGTTGACGAAAATGTCGGAATAAGCCCAATGGACATTTTGCAAAAGTTGAACCAAGCGAATATCGAATCCCGTCCTATATGGAAACCTATGCATATGCAACCCGTATTTGAAAAAGAGGATTTCATAAAGGTCGAGGAAAAGGCGGTCAACGAGGATATATTCGAGCGAGGACTTTGCTTGCCGTCGGATATAAAAATGACAGAGGCCGAGCAGGAGCTTGTAATTGAAATTGTTAAATCCTGTTTTCAAAAATAATTTAGGGGCTTACGCTTTATGTATAGAAAATTTTTCAAAAGGATAATGGATTTTTGTTTTTCGCTTTTAGCGTTAATCGTTTTGTCACCCGTTTTGTTGATATTAACGATTATCGGTATTTTTGCGATGGGCGGAAATCCGTTTTTCGCGCAATCACGTCCGGGCAAAAAGGACAAAAATGGCAAAGAGAAGATATTTAAGCTAATCAAATTTCGCACAATGAATAACAAAAAGGATGCTGACGGCAATCTTTTGCCCGATGAGGACCGACTCACCGGGTATGGAAAGTTTTTACGTGCGACTTCACTTGACGAGCTGATGGAGCTAGTGAATATCCTAAAAGGGGATATGTCAATTGTCGGACCGCGACCATTACTTGTTAGCTATCTGCCCCTTTATAGCGAGGAACAGCGTCATCGCCATGATGTGTTGCCGGGACTCACGGGACTCGCTCAGGTAAGTGGCAGAAACGCAATTTCCTGGGATGAAAAGTTTGTACTCGACCTTGAATACATAAAGGATATAACCTTTATCGGCGATGTAAAAATCATTCTCAGAACGGTAAAAAAGGTACTTGTAAAAGAGGGGATTAAGTCCGAAACCTCGGCAACGATGGAAGTGTTTACCGGCACTGAAACTAATTAACGAAAAAAGTAGTTAATTTACAAAGCGGTTCATAAACAACAGTGTATAATAATATCGGCGAGGTACTTATGAAAAAGGTTTGTTTTATCACTACAATATCTTCTACACTTAAAACCTTCTTTCTTCCTCAAATAGAGTATATAAAGGAGAAACACAAGGATTGGGAAATTTACTGCATTTGCGACAGTGACGATACAGTAAATCAGTTTGGCGACAGCGTTACCTATATCCCGATTAAGATTACACGAGGAGCCAGTCTTTCGGGTATTAGCTCGGTAATCTCTCTTTTAAAGGTTTTTAGAAAATATAAGTTTGACATGATTGTATATTCCACACCTAATGCCGCGTTTTACTCATCAATTGCGGGAAAGCTTGCGGGCGTAAAAAAGCGTCTTTACTGCCAGTGGGGAATTAGATACGTGGGATTTTCGGGCAAGGCGAGAAAGCTTTTTAAGGCGATAGAAAATATAACCTGCAAACTTTCTACCCATATCAACGCGGTAAGCGTTATGAACCGTCAGTTTGCAATTGATGAAAAGCTTTATCCCGAAAAAAAGGCAACCGTAGTCGGAAACGGCGGCACAATCGGTGTTGATTTAAGCGATTTTCAGCTTTCTGAATATGACGAATTGCGGAATAAGGTTCGCACAGAACTTGGTGTTACCGATCAAACGCTTTTTGGTTTTGTAGGCCGAATTTGTAAGGATAAAGGGTCGAAGGAACTTCTCGAAGCGGTAAAAATGTTTGACGATAACGATAATATAAAACTTGTTTGCGTCGGCGGTGATGAACTGAATTCGGGCGATATTCCCGAATCCCTTTTAGATTGGGCGAAGGAAAGTGACCGAATCATTTTCACCGGCGAGGTTCCACCCGAGGTGGTCAAGGGGTATTATGCCGCGTTTGACGTGCTTGTTCACCCGACCTATCGCGAAGGATTCGGAATGGTTTTGCAGGAGGCAGGGGCTATGCGCTGCCCGATTATTACTACCAAAATTCCGGGAGCAAGCGAGGTTATGGACAATGGCAGCTCGTGTCTGCTCATTCCGGTCAAGGATAGCGAGGCACTTTTCGACGTGATGAAAAAGATTTCGTCGGATAAGTCCCTTTGCGAAGAGATGGGAAAAAACGCCCGTCTTAAAGTAGAGGAATGCTATGAAAGAAATTTAATGCTGAATAACCAGTTGGAAAGATATGAAAGTCTATTGGAGGCATAAAGTATGTTAAAATTGATGCTTTTGACCGGTGACCCCACATTTGCAAAGAGGGCACAGGATTGCGGAGTTGATCGAATATTTCTCGACCTCGAATATATTAACAAGGCCGACCGTCAAAAAGGACGTAACACCTTTATCACCCAGAATACCGTCGAGGATATTCCTGCACTCAGAGAGGTTATTGATAAGTCTGAGCTTTTGGTACGTGTTAACCCAATCAACCCGTTATCAAAGGCAGAGATTGATGCGGTTTGCGATTCGGGTGCCGATATAATTATGCTTCCGATGGTTTACGATGCCGATGACGTAAAGCGTTTTGTTGAGCTTGTCGGCGGAAGGGCAAAGACGGTGCCAATGATCGAAACGGCGCAGTCGTTTGTTCGTCTGGACGATATTCTCGATGTCGATGGAGTGGATGAGCTGTTTATCGGTCTTAATGACCTGCATATCAGCATGGACCTTAGCTTCATGTTCGAGATACTCAGCGGTGGTCTCATTGACTACATGTCGCAAAAGATATTGGCAAAGAATATTCCGTTTGGCTTCGGCGGAATGGCAAAAATCGGCGAAGGAATGCTTCCTGCCGAGCGTATTTTAGCCGAGCATTACCGACTCGGCTCATCGAGTGTAATCCTTTCGCGCACCTTCCGAAATGAGAGGGATGCCGAAGGAAAGCCGATACTTGACCTCAAGAAAGAGATTCAAAAAATTCGCGATTACGAAGAAAAGATTGTTTCGTGGACCGATACCGACTTTGCTTCAAATAGAGAGGAAGTTAAGAATTGCGTCAACGCCATTCTTAACAGAATGTAAAAAATGCTTGTTTTAACAGATAAAAAACTAAATGAAACCGAGCTTTCAAAGGACGTAAAAGTAATAAAATTAGATGGCGTTGCCGAGCTTAAAGGTTACAGTGGCTCGACAGATGTTGTCGCCTTGTGTGGAAGCAGAGCTATGGCAATTGCCGCCGAAAAGATGGACTTTCCATCAATAAAACTTGTTCAGTTAACTAGTGCAGGATTCGACGGCGTGCCTCTGGTCGAATATGCAAAGCGTGGAATTCACGTTTGCAACGCAGGGGCAGTTTATAGCGCACCTATGGCCGAAACGATTGTTTTCGGAATGCTTCAGTTTGCAAAAAGGTATCGCAAAAATCCAAACAATCGCCGCTTTAAGTTGCTGAGAAAATACAGTTTGATAACCGAATTAGCCGATAAAAAAGTGCTTATTATGGGCGCAGGGAATATTGGTACGGCGGTTGCTGATCGATTAAAAGGATTTTCGATGCAAATTGACGGCTACGATATTTTTGATGTAAAAAAGCCGCAGTATGAAAAAATGCTTCATACACGCGACGAGCTGATAAACAATATCGGGAACTATGACTATATCGTCTGTACCCTCCCTGATAATGATGAAACGCGCGGCTTTTTTGATAAAGAGATTTTTGGTGCAATGAATAAAAATGCCGTTATCGTTAATGTAGGACGACGCGCCGTATTTAACGAAAATGATTTTTATTCCGCGCTTAAAAACAAGGTAATCGGTGGTGCGGTCCTCGATATGTTTGAAAAGATACCTAATCCCATTACAAATAAATTCAGACGTTTGTCAAATACCGTTATTCTGCCGGGTGTTGCGGCAATTTCTCAGGAGCTTAATGTACGGCTTCGTGATTTAATGACTAATAACGTAAAGGCGGCAATCGAGGGACAACCGTTATCTTTTGTAGTAAATTCTGTGGAATAAAAAATACGGAGTGAAACGAATGTATTTTAGTATCATTGTACCCGTTTACAATGTTGAAAAATATTTGAGTGAATGTGTTGATAGTATATTGTGTCAAACGTTTACCGATTTTGAGCTTATTTTAGTTGACGACGGATCAAAGGACGAAAGCGGTAAAATTTGCGATCAATACGCAGAAAAGGACAGTAGAATAAAGGTAATCCACAAGGAAAACGGTGGGCAATCATCCGCGAGAAATTGTGGTGTAGCACAGTCGTCAGGGGAATACATAGTTTTTCTCGACAGTGACGATTTTATAAGCGATGATACTTTTTTACAGGATATAAAGGATAGCTCAGCGGAAACCGACGTTGTTGTTTTCAGGTATAAAAAATATTTTGAGGATGGAAGAGAAGAAGAGGTAGCCGTACCTTCTGTCACCTCCACCGAAAAAAATGAATTTTTACGTCAGCTTGTAATAGGAGATGCTTTTTTCTGTTCCTGCTGGTCAAAAAGTGTGAAGGCATCCTTATTAAAGGAAAATATTATAGTTTTTGATGAAACGTTGCGTTGCGAGGATATGGATTGGTACTATTCGGTTGTACTAGTAGCGGAAAAATTTGCGTTTATTGATAAACCATTTGTAAGCTACCGTCAACGCGAAAATTCGATTACGTCATCATTTAATAAAAAAAGTATCACCGACTATATAATTACAATAGACAAGTGGTACTCAAAAATTAAAACGCTTGATGATGAGCATTTCAGAGTAACGATGCTTTCATCACTGGCAAAGCTGTATTGTAATTTAATCATTTCATATTCGCGAAATTCAAAATTATTAAAAGAGGAAAAGAAACAGATTTTTTCTTTCAAACCCTTACTGAAATACAATTTAAACCCACGTACCCGAATAATAGGTAAATGTTCAAAAATTTTTGGGCTTAACATAACCTGTAAGTTGCTCAAAATAATTGATAAAATCAGGTGATTGAATGAAACTACCAAAGGTTTTGGTTATTGGTATTAACTCGTGGCGAGATAATACCGGAATAAACACGTTAATCAATTTTTTTAAAGACTGGGATAAGAAAAACCTTGCCCATTTATATACTAAATCAAATTTACCAAAGACCGAAATTTGCGACACATTTTTTCGAATTTCCGAAAATTCGGTTATAAAAAGTGTACTTAAAAGAAGCACAAAAACCGGCTCGATTGTCCAAAACGAGACGATCATTTCTGATGAGGATAAAAAATCAGCAGAAGAAGAAAAGAAAAGATATGCAAATAAAGGCAAATCAAGCTTGATTTTAAGCATTTGCCGCGAACTCATTTGGAAATTTGGCAGGTGGAAGACAAAGGAACTCGACGAATTTATTACAAATTATGATGCGGATGTTCTGTTTTTGCCAATTTATCCGACAATATATATGTGCCGAATTCAGAAATATATAATGAAAAAGACAGGTAAACCTGCGGTAACCTATCTTGCCGACGATAATTATACTTATAAGTCGGTGTCAAAAAATCCGCTTCCTCTTTTACATCGCTTCTTTTTGAGAAGATATGTAAAATATATCGTGCGAGAGAGTAAGCAGCTGATGGTCATCGCACCCAAGCAAAAGGAAGAGTGCGACAAAACCTTTAATAAAGATAGCGTAATTTTAACCAAGGGAATTGATTTTTCCGGCCTTGAATTTGAGCCAAAGCAGGTGTCTGATCCGATAAAAATGGTGTATACAGGCAAATTGATTTATGGACGTGACAGGTCACTTTCGCTCATAGCCGATGCACTTGGCGAAATAAATAAAAACGGAATTCGTATAGAACTTGATATATACACCACTGACACCCTTTCAAAAAAGCAGCAGTCGTCACTTAACCGAAATGGATGCAGTGTAAAAGGTGCTCTTGCGTTGGATGAGGTGCAGTCGGTTCAAAAGGCGGCGGATATTCTTGTTTTTGTCGAAAGCTTAGTAAACAAGTATAAGAATGTTGCACGGCTTTCTTTTTCAACAAAAATAACCGATTATCTTAAAAGTGGAAAGTGCATTTTTGCCATCGGGGATAAGGAAATAGCGCCGATTGACTATTTTAACCGATACGATTCGGCGATTACGGCTTCAAGCTATGATGAGGTATACAAAAAGCTCGCCGAAATCATTGACAATCCCGAAATAATCAATTTATACGGCGAAAAGGCCTTTAATTGCGGAAAAGAAAATCACGATATGTTAGAAACAGATAAATTGCTGAAAAACACGATTATATTTGCTTTTGAAAATAATTAGTTTGTTAGCATAGTCAAAAAAATAAAGTGCTTTATGTAGGTGATAAAAGGTGCGGGTTTTACAGGTCAATGCCGTTTACGGTGTTGGTAGTACAGGAGTTATAGTTGAGGATATACATAAGCTTTCTATTGAAAAGGGCATTGAGTCCTATGTAGCTTATTCCGCGACTAATAAGAGTAAAGTGCCAAACGGATACAGAATTGGTAATAATTTAGGAAAGAAAATTCACGCATTATTTAGTAGAACAAATGGCATGCAGGCATATTTTTCGAGAAATGCAACCCGTGAATTTCTCCGATATATTGATGAAATAAAGCCCGACATAGTTCATCTTCATAACCTGCACAGTAATTACATCAACCTGAATATGCTACTTAAATATTTAGCAAAAAATGATATAAAAACAGTAATAACCCTGCACGATTGCTGGTTTTATACAGGTGGCTGTTTTCACTACACATCATCCGACTGCTATAAATGGTTGTCCGGTTGCGGCAACTGTCCTAAAAAAATGTCTGATACACCCGCATATCTTTTCGATCGATCAAAAGATATTTTAGCCGATAGAAAAGAACTTTTCGGTAAAATAAAAAATCTCACGGTAACAGGTGTTTCACAATGGATACTTGACGAGGCAAAACGCGGTATTTTCCGTGAAAATAATGGGGTTGTTATTTATAATGGTGTTGATACCGACATTTTTTGTTCAACGACTTCCGATTTGAGAAAAAAATATGGCTGCGAGGATAAATTTGTCATTCTTGCACCGGCTAATAAAATGCTCAATCCCGTGAATAAAGCTGTTTTCGAAAGGGTAGTAGAGTCGCTTGATGATAATACAGTAATGTGGCTTTTGGCTTGCCCAACGGATAAGCGTAGCAATCTCCCGAAGAATGTTATCCCGATTGATTTTATCGCCGAGAGGGAAGAACTCATTAAGCTTTATTCAGCGGTCGACGTTATGCTTAATCCTACGCGCGAGGAGTCGCTTTCACTTCTCAACGTCGAGTGTTTGTCGTGTGGCACACCGGTAATTACCTTTAAAAATACGGGCGTTAAGGAAACGGTTGACAATCTTTCGAGCTTTGCCGTAGAAAACGGTGACGTACAAGCGGTTTTAGAAAAATTGGATTTAATAAAGCAAAAAGGAAAATCTTATTTTTCAGCCAACTGTCAAAAGCATGTTGCTGAAAAATTTGAAAAGAAGAAAAATTATAATAGGTATATAGAATTATACACTTCGCTTAGTAATTGATTTTGTCAAGGGGATAAAAATGCAAGAGAATAAACTTATAGAAAAATCGGGAATGGGACTGTTCGAATTTTTGCTTATAGCATTCTTTACGGCGTACTGTATTCTCCCTTCATTTGGACAAATGTTTCCATTTACTTATATATTAATGGCTGCGCTTGGTTATTGTTTATGCATAGCGCTTTTTGAAAGTAAGGCTAGTCCAAAGGTTTCACGTTTTTTGGTAATGATTTGTATATTAGCTTTGGTTTATACAATTACCTGTGAGCCAAGAACCATTTCTCACTCTGTTTCTAATAGAAAAATGAAATTTTTCATTTCAATGATAAATCAGTATTTGATGTTGTTTTTCCCATTATTGATGTTTTATCGATTAAAGGAATATGCAGGTCGGCGTAATAAAAAGGTGCTTTTATATTTTGCATACGCCTTGGTAATATACGTTTTCGTAAACACGCTTTTGGAAATTCTCGCTAATCCTGGTATTACTCGACATTGGGAGCAGTTTTCAGAATCATCTGAATCGAATATTGGCAGTTATTCATTTGTTTATTCTATACCATACATTACCGTTATTTTTGGAATGTTTTTATTAAGGGCAAGGTCTTCTATTATAAAGATATTGTGTTTTATTTGTATTGGTATTTGTTTTTATTTTCTATTACATGCGGAGTACACATTGGCACTTTTGGTAACCATAATCGGGCTTGTGGTTTTGTTTGTTCAGATTTATGATTCGGTAGGAATAAAAGCGATGCTAGTTTGTTCAGTAATAGCTTTTTTTGTAATGGCTCCATATATATTTAATTGGCTTGCCGAAAGTGTACCTACCGAGGCGATGTCCATTCGATTAAGAGAGATAGCTAATTTCTTTACCTCTGGTGACGCTTCGAGTGAAAATCTTGGTGGACGAATGACGCTATATATAAAAGGAATAGAGTATTTTTTCCGCAGTCCCTTTTCTGGACATAGAATTCTACGATTTGACCCACATGCAACTATTCTGAATATACTGTCTGATACAGGAATATTAGGGTTTGTACCTTTCATGTATGTTATTACAGGATGTAATAAGGTAGCAAGGTCTTTGCTTGGCGAAAGTGCAAGGTTGTTTACACCTATGTTCTTTATGTTGATAGCAATGGGACTTACGAATCCCATACACTCAGCAACGCAAATTTCATTTGCAGTATGGTTTATTGCACCGCTTACAATTGATTTATTTATAAATAAAAGAGAGGACGAACAATATGAAAGAGTGGAAGGTTGACGTACCGGTTCTTTTAATATTTTTTACACGTAGTGACACCTTTGAAAAGGTGTTTGAAGCGGTAAGAGAAGCTCGTCCCAGCACCCTTCTTTTGTGGCAGGACGGCCCTCGCGAAAATAGACCCGATGATATCGAAAATATAAATAAATGCCGCAAAATTGCCGAAAACATCGATTGGGATTGCACAGTGTATCGGATGTATAATGAAAATAATATTGGCTGCGACCCGTCAATTTTTTATGCGTATAATTGGGCATTTACTTATGTTGATAGGTGCATTTTTCTGGAAGATGATCAGGTGCCTTGCCAGTCGTATTTTCAGTTCTGTAAGGAATTGCTTGACAGGTATGAAAATGATACTAGGATAAGTCATATTTGTGGCTACAATTATACCGAGATAGCTCCTAATTGCGATGCCGATTATTTGTTTGCGACATCGGGAAGCGGAGCATGGGCAACATGGAAAAGGGTTGCTGATATGTGGGATGGCGAATACAAGTTTTTGGATGATAAGCTTGCTACCGAAAATGTAAAAATTCAGTATGGAGCGCTTGCGGATATATCACTCAGTTGTGCCGAACGGCATCGAAAGACGGGAAAGGAATTCTGGGAAAGTATTATAGGATGTAACTGCCTTTATAATAATATGTTGTCAATCATACCGAAAAAGAATTTAGTTTCAAATTTAGGATTGACTCAGGATTCGGTTCACAGCAATACGAGTAAAAAGTATTTGCCGAAGGTTACAGGCAACCTTTTTGAGATGAACACATATGACATTGAATTTCCTATAAAGCATCCCGATTATGTTATAGAAAACAAGGTGTACAGAAAAAAGGTTAATATAATCACGGGAACAGGCCATCCATTGAGGGTAAAGTGGAGACGTTTAGTTTATATTTTTAAAAAGTTGTTTTTTAGATAGTAAAAAGTATTAAAGACATGGCAAGGTTTATTTATTTTATTTAATGGCAAAGTTAAATGAGTTGGAGTAAGGTAATGGCACAAAAAAGTCAATTAAAAGCAGGTGCGTTGTTGTCCTATATGGAAATAGGATTAAACATACTGTTAGGCATAGTATATACTCCCGTTGTGCTTAGAATTTTAGGAAAAGCGGAGTATGGGCTTTACAGTACGGTTTCATCAACCATTTTGACAATGAGCATACTTAGTTTGGGCTTGAATTCAGGATATATCAGATATTTTTCAATGTATAAGAAAAATAATGATATGGAATCGATATATAAACTGAATGGCTTGTTTATATCGATATTTACTGTTATAGGTATTATCATAATTACCTGTGGGCTCTTGTTAACAGCGAATGTAGAACTTATTTTTGACGAGGGACTGACCAAAAGTGAATATGCAACTGCCAGAATATTGATGGTTTTGCTTACTATAAGTTTGGCGATTTCGTTTCCTGCCCAAGTATTTGCCCATATAATAACAGCTAATGAAAGGTTTGTTATTTTCAGAACTCTTGGAATGATAAAGACGGTAGCAGGTCCACTCGTAGCGTTGCCATTGCTTTTTATGGGATATGGCTCGATAGGAATGGTTTCTGCGACCCTTTTTGTCGCAATTGTAATTGATGTAATTTACTTTTATTACGTAATAAAGGTATTAAAGTATAAGTTCTATTTTCGCGATTTTGAAAAAGGGATATTCAAAAGTATTTTTTTTTTCACAGGATTTATTGCTCTTAATCTTATTGCCGAGCAAATGAATCATAATTTGGATAAGATATTGATAAGCCGTTATATGGGTACCGAGCCGACGGCAGTTTATGCGATTGGATATACTCTTTATATGTATTATACGAGCTTTGCGAATGCGATTTCGGGAGTGTTTACTCCGCGGGTGCATAATACTGTCAATGCCACCGATAATGACGAAAAGGAACGAACAAATAGATTGACCGAGCTATTCGTCCGTGTGGGAAGAATACAGTACATAATTCTCGCTCTTTTAACGCTGGGTATAATCTTTTTTGGCTACGAGTTTATAATGATTTGGGCAGGCAGCGGGTATGAACAGTCATATTATGTTGTTATGTTGCTCATTATAGTCTCAATTGTTCCAAATACTCAGAATATAGCAATGTATGTTCAAAGAGCTCTCAATAAGCATAAATTCAGCGGTGTTATGTACGTAATAATGGCGTTTATCAATTTGGTTTTATCAATATTGTTAATACCGCCGTTTGGTATAGTTGGGGCAACGGTAGGGACAGTTATTTCTCAAATAGTCGGAAATATTCTTATAATGAATATTTATTACAATAAAAAATGTAATATCAAGATTTTTGATTATTGGAAAAACATTATTTCAATGTCAAAAGGACTCCTTATCCCGATTGCGTTTGGAATAGTGATAAAAATGTATTTTGACGTTAGCACAGTTCCAATGATGCTGTTGGGAATAGCAGTTTTTTCGTGCGTGTATGCCGGTTCAATGTGGCTGTTTGCACTCAATAAATATGAAAAAAATCTGATTTTAAGTCCTATAAAAAAGGCGCTAAAAAACCAATAGATTTGGAGAAATAAATTATGATTCGTAAAATTACAGATAAAATAAAGTTGCCCGAATCGACGAGAATACCTTTTTTCGGTGGTTGGTGGTATCGAGTTATGCTTGCGATTGATAATCGAAGCATAGTTAAAGAAAAGTTGCCCGAAAATCCGCTCAATACAGAAGAACGGGACGAAAAAATCACCGCATCATTGACAAGCTTTCCTGCGAGAATCGAATATGTTCATATCGCAATAAAGTCAATTATGTTGCAATCGGTGAAGCCGGACCGAATTGTTCTTTGGCTTGCTGAGGATCAGTTTCCGGATAAAAAGCTTCCCGACCAGCTAACCGAGCTTCAAAAATACGGACTCGAAATTTGCTGGATGAATAATATGTACAGCCACAAAAAGTATTTTTATTCAATCATGCATCAGTCCGAAAACGAGGTTGTAATAACCTTTGACGACGATATTATATATCCGATTGATTGTATAAAGCGACTGATGACCATTCATAAGAAATATCCGACCTGCCTCGTTTGCGAGAGAGGACAAACTATTTGTTATGAGAAAAATGGTGAGATAGTTGCCAATCCTGGAAGATGGCAAACCATTTCATCCATCGGGGTTGAAAATCCTACATACAGCATGAACCCATCACCCGGTGGCGGTTGCTTAATGCCGAAATGTGCATTTCATTCTGACGCTGTAAATGAGGACAAAATTAATGAACTCGCATATAACAAAAACGATGATTTATGGTATATGTTTATGTGCGCCGAGAATAAAACGCGAATGATAAAAACACGTAAATATCATCGAATTTTTTCAGTAGTAACCGGCTCACAGGTTGTTCAGTTGGCAACCGAAAACGTTGTCGCCGATATAAACGTTGAGGTTATGGAGGGACTTAAAAAGGCCTATCCCGACGCTTGGCAACGAATCGTTACCGATAAAGATTGATAAATGACCGTAAGGAGAAGATAAAAATGGGACTTTTTACAAACAAAACACTTATGATTACTGGTGGTACCGGTTCGTTTGGAAACGCTGTACTTAACCGCTTTTTAAAGACTGATATTGGTGAAATCCGCATTTTCTCCCGCGACGAAAAGAAGCAGGATGACATGCGCCATGAGTTTCAGGCAAAGTATCCCGAGGTTTCTGATAAAATCAAATTCTTTATCGGGGACGTGCGCGATATTTCGAGTGTAAAGAATGCTATTCACGGCGTTGATTACATCTTTCACGCGGCCGCTTTAAAGCAGGTGCCGTCGTGTGAATTTTTTCCGATGGAAGCTGTACGCACCAACGTAATCGGCACCGATAACGTACTCACTGCTGCAATCGAGGAGGGGGTAAAGTCGGTTATCTGCCTTTCAACCGATAAGGCGGCATATCCCGTAAACGCTATGGGTATTTCAAAGGCACTCGAGGAACGCGTTTCGGTTGCAAAATCCAGAACCACTGAAAATACAAAGATTTGCTGCACTCGTTACGGTAACGTTATGTGCAGCCGCGGCTCTGTAATTCCGCTCTGGATCGACCAGATTAAGCAGGGTAACCCGATTACCATCACCGAGCCGTCAATGACCAGATTTATTATGTCGCTTGATGAGGCGGTTGACCTTGTACTGTTTGCGTTTGAGCATGGTGTTTCGGGCGATATCCTCGTTCAAAAGGCACCTGCATGCACAATCGGCGTTTTAGCCGAAGCGGTAAAGGAACTGTTTGATAGCAAGAGTGAGGTTCGCATTATCGGAATGCGCCACGGCGAAAAAATGTACGAAACTCTGCTTACAAATGAGGAGTGCATAAACGCTATCGATATGGGCGATTTTTATCGTGTACCTTGCGACAAGCGCGACCTCAACTATGATAAATATTTCAATGACGGCAACCTTGACCGTAACTCACTTTCGGAATTTGACTCGAATAATACCGAGCTTCTCACCGTTGAACAGGTAAAAGAAAAGCTGCTTAACATTGATTACATCCGCGAAGAATTATTAAAAAAGGAAGGCAATAACTAAGTGCTTAATTCAAAAATTGAACTGATAATTGCGCTTACCCGCAGCGCATTAAAGGGCGAAAAATACGAGCATGACCGTGAATTTCCCTATGACTTCATATTAAAAGTGGCAACTTTGCATCAAATGTACAGTATGCTTTACGCAGGAGCGTTAAATCTCGGCGCTGATAAAAATGCACCGCAAATGAAGGCGCTTTTTGACCGAGTTTGCAAATCAATTATAGTTAGTGACCGTCAGCTCCACCAGATAAATAGAATACTGGACGCGTTTGAAAATAATGGAATCGACCATCTTCCGTTAAAGGGAATTATTCTCAAATCAATGTATCCCGAGGCGCACATGCGTTTGATGGGTGATGCTGATATTCTTATCCGCCTCGACCAAATTGACGAATGTGATAGGGTCATGGCGGAGCTCGGCTTTGAAAAAGGACCCGAAAGTGACCACGAGCTGATTTACAATCACAGGGATTTGTTTGTCGAGCTACACAAGCGTACCATCCCATCGTATAACAAGGATTACTATGCTTATTTTGGCGATGGATGGGAAAAGGCGATAAAGTGCGATTCGACTAAATCCCGATATACATATAATTCCGAGGACGAGTTTATTTTTATTTTTACACATTTTGCAAAGCATTATCGCGACTCGGGAATTGGCTTCCGTCATTTGTGCGACCTTTGGGTTTATTTGAATAAAAGGCCGAATTTGAATGACGATTATATGAAATCCGAAATGCAAAAGTTATGTCTTTACGATTTCTATTTGAATATTCGCGATGCACTGACATACTGCTTCGAGGACGGCGAACTCACCGAAAAGGCCGAATTTATACTCAAAAATATATTCAGCGGCGGAGCTTATGGTACCAGTGAAGCAAGTCGACTTTCCGACGCGGTGAAGATGTCAAAGGGAAAAACGGTTAGAGGTGCTTGGCTCAAAAAGGTAATAAAAATTGCCTGCCCACCGTACAAAACGATGACAGAAAGATATTCTGCGCTCAAAAAAGTTCCGATTTTGCTACCGGTATTCTGGGTTGTGAATTGGGTGGAAATCCTGCTATTCAGACGAAAGAATATAAAGAAAAGAACTGATGAAATCCGCGCATTGTCTGTGGATAAGATAGAAAATTATCAGCAGGGCTTAAATTACGTAGGACTCGATTTTAATTTTGAGGAGTAATTATGAAAATATTGGTTACCGGCGCTAATGGCTTTGTAGGACGTAATTTGGTCGAAGCGCTCAAATGTATTAAGGATGGCAAGGACAGGACCAGACCGAATTTAATAATTGACGAAATTTGTTGCTACGACATCGATTCGACCGATGCCGATCTTGATTTGGCGTGTCAAAATGCCGATTTCGTATTCAATCTCGCCGGCGTAAACCGCCCTCAGTCAAATGACGAGTTTATGAAGGGAAATTTCGGCTTTGCCGAGATGCTCTTGAATAAATTAAAATCGTATGGTAATAAATGCCCGATTATGCTTTCATCGTCGGTGCAGGCGACACTTATAGGTCGCTATGACAGCGACTACGGCAGAAGCAAAAAGGCAGGGGAGGACCTGTTTTTTGAATATGCCGACCAAACAGGAACAAAGGTGCTGGTTTACCGCTTCCCGAACCTTTTTGGAAAGTGGTGCCGCCCGAATTATAATAGCGCCGTTGCAACCTTTTGTCACAATATTGCTAATGATTTGCCAATAATGGTGAATGACCGCGACATTTCGCTCGAACTGGTATATATCGACGATTTGGTTTGCGAAATGCTCGATTGCTTAGAGGGCAGGGAGCATCATTGTGAATTTGACGGAATTAGCTCAGTACCCTCTGCCGAAGGTGAATTCTGCATGGTACCCGTCTCGCATAAGGTCACGCTGGGACAAATTGTAGACCTTCTCGACGAGTTTAAGAAGCAACCGTCGACCCTGATTATCCCCGAAATACCAAATGGCTCGTTTAAAAAAAAGCTGTATTCCACCTATCTTTCATATCTGCCGAAGGAAAAGGTCAGCTTTCCGCTTAAAATGAATGTTGACGAGCGCGGCTCCTTCACCGAGCTGATAAAAACGCTTAACTGCGGACAAATCAGCGTCAATATTTCAAAGCCGTCCATCACAAAGGGACAGCACTGGCACAATACCAAATGGGAGTTTTTCATTGTCGTTTCGGGCAAGGGACTCATTCAGCAGCGAAAGGTTGGAACCGACGAGGTGCTGAATTTCGAGGTCTCGGGTGAAAAAATCGAGGCGGTTCATATGCTCCCCGGATATACGCATAACATAATCAATCTTTCGGAAACCGACGACTTGGTTACGGTCATGTGGGCGAATGAACAGTTTGACAGTACACGACCGGATACATTTTTTGAGGTGGTTGAATAATGAATACAAAAATTGATGCAAAATTTAAGGACAACGGAAAATTAAAGCTTCTCATTATCGTAGGCACACGCCCCGAAATCATCCGTCTTGCCGCCGTTATCAATAAAGCAAGGGTTTATTTCGATACCATTCTTGCCCATACGGGTCAGAATTACGATTACAACCTCAACGGAATCTTTTTCAAGGATTTGAAGATTGACGAGCCCGACGTTTATCTCGATGCTGTTGGAAACGACCTTGGCGAAACGATGGGTAACATTATCGCAAAATCGTATCAGCTTATGGCGGAAATAAAGCCGGATGCCGTTTTGGTTCTCGGTGATACTAATTCCTGCCTCAGCGTCATTGGAGCAAAGAGACTGCACATTCCCATTTTCCATATGGAAGCGGGTAATCGTTGCAAGGACGAGTGTCTGCCCGAGGAAACAAACCGCCGCATAGTTGACATTATTTCCGATGTGAATTTGGCATACAGCGAACACGCGCGAAAGTATCTTCACGAATGCGGTTTGCCGAAGGAAAGGGTGTATGTGACCGGCTCACCGATGGCCGAGGTTCTGCACAATAACCTTGCCGAAATCGAAGCATCCGACGTTCATGAGCGACTCGGACTCGAAAAAGGGAAGTACATTCTCCTTTCCGCTCACCGAGAGGAAAATATCGACACCGAAAAGAATTTTATTTCCCTTTTCACCGCTATTAACAAAATGGCGGAAAAGTACGATATGCCGATACTTTATTCCTGCCATCCGCGCTCCAAAAAGCGCCTTGAAGCCAGCGGATTCCAGCTTGATAAACGCGTTATTCAGAATCAGCCCCTCGGTTTCCACGATTATAATTGTTTGCAGATGAATGCCTTTGCCGTCGTCAGCGACAGCGGCACTCTCCCTGAGGAAAGCTCCTTCTTCACAAGCATTGGAAAGCCGTTCCCCGCCGTTTGCATCAGAACGTCGACCGAGCGTCCCGAAGCATTGGACAAGGCCTGCTTTGTGTTAGCGGGAATTGATACAAAGTCACTTTTGCAGGCGGTCGATACGGCTGTCACCGCTAACGAAAACGGTGACTACGGAATCCCCGTACCCGATTACATTGACGAAAATGTTTCGACAAAGGTAGTTAAGCTCATTCAGTCGTATACCGGCGTTGTGGACAAAATGGTTTGGCGCAAATAAAATACAAAAAAAGAGATGACGAATTTTCGTCATCTGTTTTTTTGTATTGTTCGGTTAAATACCGCAAATATCCTTTATAACCTCGCCTGCGATAATCAGTCCTGCGACGCTCGGTACAAATGAAATGCTCGCAGGAATCGGCCGTGAATTATCTCCCTCACTAAGTGCTAATGGAGTAATAGCATCTTCCTTTGAATAAACTGTTTTGAGATGCTTTATGCCGCGCAGTCCAAGTTGCTTTCGCGTAACTCGGGCAAGGGGACATACGCTCGTTTTTGAAATGTCGGCCACCTCAAATCGCGTCGGGTCAAGCTTGTTTCCCGTACCCATCGAGCTGATAATCGGGATGCCCTTTTCTTTGGCAAGGGTGATGAGTGCAACCTTCGATTTTACGCTATCAATGGCATCGACGATGTAATCAACGCTTGAAAAATCAATTTGGTCCATTGTTCCTTCATCAAAAAATATAGGATAAATATTAATCTTTGCGTCGGGGTTTATTTCGTGAATGTGTTCCTTTGCTACCTCAACCTTTTTACGACCAATCGTGTTTATAGTTGCGATAAGCTGGCGGTTTATGTTGCTTTCGTTTACCGTGTCGGCGTCGATAAGGGTAAGCTGACCCACCCCTGCACGAGCCAATGCCTCGGTAGTGTATGAGCCGACTCCACCAATGCCAAAAACGGCAACGTGACTGCCTTTTAGTAGGTCTACATTTTCTTTTCCAATCAGCATTTCGGTTCTGATAAATTTTTCGTCAGCCATAATTTTCACCGCCTTTACTGTTCATTTTACACCACCGCATTTGCCCTGTCAATCACGGGATTTTTGTGCCATCCTTTTGCCAAAAAGATAGGACGCCGTTGCGCCTGAAATAAACAGCGTTGCGGCTATCAAAAGCGGAAGGTCTATTTTTTCTATTCTCGGCACTATTGCCGCGACCGAGCTTCCGAGCAACCCGAAAAGTACAAACGAAATTTCTCCGTGGCACATCTCAAACATCCATTTTACCACCCTCAAAAGCGAAGCGACGGCTATCACAAAGCCAACTATGACGGGGACTATCACGAGTATTTCAAATTTAGCCATAGCGGAAATGAGCGGTTTGTATAAGCCGAGCGCCATAAGCACGGCCGACGAGCTGACCCCCGGAATGATCGTCCCGACGCCGATTATAATTCCGCATACTGCCGCAATAAGCGGTGTAATTTCACTACCAAAGCTGCCGCCAATTGCCCTATAACCAAACAGTGAAATCAACATTGAGGCAATAAAAACAAGCGGATAATGCCCCTTGTACCCTTGCGCTACGGATGCCGAATAAACCGATGGAAAGGTGCCAAGCATAACCCCCGCGAATAAAAATCGCATAAAAAATTCGTACTTGTCGAACAGAAAGCTTAACCCGAGTAAAAAAACGCCTATCCCCGCAACTATGCCCATTGAAAGCGGCACTAAAAATCCAAGTTCACTCTTAATCTTTTTGCGAAAATCGGTCAAAATTCCGACCATTCTTTCATATATGCCAAAGCCGATTGCCATTGAGCCGCCGCTTACTCCAGGTGCCGCTGAGCCAACCCCGACTAAAAAGCCCATAGCAAATAAATTCATACCAGCCAAAATTATCACCTCAAATAATTATAATGTGATAAATTGATATATATTCTACTTAAAATTGTTGAAATATAAATAAATTTTTGGTATGATAACATTAACTTTGTATTTAGGTGGTATATTGTATGTCAGAGAATATTATTGGCGGATATGATTTGAATAATTTAAAGCCCCAGCCCATTACCGAGTTGGCAACCTTTTCGCGTAAAATTGCGGCAGAGGGCTCTGTTTTATTAAAGAACGAGAATGGTGTTTTGCCCTTTAAAAAGGGTCAAAAAATCTCTGTTTTCGGACGTATTCAGTTTAATTATTATAAGAGTGGTACAGGTTCAGGCGGTATGGTAAATTCGCCCTACGTGACCAATATTATCGACGGACTGAGAAATAATGATCAGGTATCGGTAAACGAAGAGTTGGCATCAATTTATGCCGCTTGGGTGGAGGAAAATCCCTTTGACAAGGGTGCAGGTTGGGCTCAGGAGCCCTGGTGCCAGAAGGAAATGCCTCTTGACGACCAGGTCGTAGCCGATGCAGCGGCTAATTCCGACGTCGCACTCATCATCATCGGACGTACAGCAGGCGAGGACCACGACAATTTTGCAGGCGAAGGAAGCTACTTCCTCACCGATATCGAGCTCGATATGGTAAAGAAGGTTTCAGCAGCATTTGATAAGGTTGTTGCGCTTCTCAATGTCGGAAACGTAATCGACGTAAACTTTGTGGACGAAAATAATATCGACGGCCTTATTTACGTTTGGCAGGGCGGTATGGAGGGCGGAAACGCTGCTGCTGACATTCTCTGTGGTAATGCAACCCCGTCGGGTAAGCTTGCCGACACTATTGTACATAATATCAATCAGTATCCCTCGACCGCCAATTTCGGCGACAGGGTTGAAAATAAGTACGTAGAGGATATTTACGTTGGCTACCGCTATTTCGAAACGGTGGCAAAGGATATGGTTAAATATCCCTTTGGCTTCGGTCTTTCATACACCACCTTTGACGTTAAAACCGATGAAATCACCGCCGAAAATGGTGAAATTACCGTCAAGGTCACCGTCACTAACACAGGCGCATTTAATGGCAAAGAAGTAGTCCAGATTTATTATGAAGCTCCCCAGGGTAAGCTCGGAAAGCCCCTTCGTCAGCTTGTAGAGTTTAAGAAAACAAAGGAACTTGCTCCGAACGAAAGTGAACAGCTTACAATTTCCTTCACAGCGGACAAAATGGCATCATACGACGACAGTGGCGTTACAGGATTCAGAGCATCATACGTCCTCGAGGAAGGCGAATACAAGCTTTATATCGGCACATCGGTACGCGATGCTGAATACGTCTATTCCTACCATGTCGACGCTATAACAGTGACCGAGGTTTGCAAACCCGCGCTGATGCCGACGTTTAAATTCGATCGTATGAAGCCGACAGCAAACTCACTCGGCGGCTACGAAATGGCATACGAGGCGGTTCCTACCCGCGACTATGATCTCGAAGAAAGAATGGTTGCGGCTAGACCGACTGCTGTTGAATACACCGGTGACAAGGGCTTTAAGCTTATGGATGTAAAAACGGGCAAATGCACCCTTGATGAGTTTGTTGCTCAGCTCACCAATAATGATTTAAAGGTTCTCGTTTACGGCGAAGGAATGTCGAGCCCGAAGGTTACTCCCGGAACGGGTTGTGCGTTTGGCGGACTTACCCCCGAGCTTCAAGCGTTTGGAATCCCGATTGCCTGCGGCACCGATGGCCCGAGCGGACTCCGTCTCGACAGCGGAGCAAAGGCATCGGCTATGCCTAACGGCACTCTGCTTGCCTGCTCATTCGATACCGACTTTGTGGAAGAAATGTTTATTTACGAAGGCATTGAGCTTCAAGCAAATGAGGTTGACTGTCTCCTCGGCCCGGGAATAAATATTCACCGTCACCCCTTAAACGGACGCAATTTTGAATATTTTTCCGAGGATCCGCTCCTCACGGGTAAGATGGCAGCCGCAATCTGCCGAGGAATTGAAAGGACCGGCAACACCGCTGTAATAAAGCACTTTATCGCAAACAGTCAGGAAACCTGCCGTCATTCCTCTAACTCAATCGTTTCTGAACGTGCCGTACGCGAAATTTACGCAAAGGCATTCGAAATTGCAGTAAAGGAAAGCAACGTGCTTTCTATCATGACGTCGTATAACCCCATGAACGGCATCTGGTCGGCAAGTAACTTTGACCTTAACACCCAGCTCCTTCGCAACGAGTGGGGTTACAAGGGCTTTGTTATGACCGACTGGTGGGCAATGATGAATCACGATGGCGGTCTTCAGTCAAAGGAAAATATCTGTGCGATGCTTCGTGCCCAGAATGATATTTATATGGTTACCGGCGATGCCCAGACGGCACCCGATAATCTCCACGAATCGCTTGAGGACGGCACACTTACCCTAGGTGAATTGCAGCGCAGTGCAAAGACTATGCTTCGCTTCCTGATGAATTGCCGTTCGTGCGAAAGATTTAGTAAAACGGGCGGAATCGACCTTGAAGCGCTTATGCTCACCGACGAGGGAAAGACACCTTTG
>JAFOCH010000123.1 GCA_017381395.1 Clostridia bacterium | reverse complement strand
GGAGAGATTCAGGCATTTCCATTTCGTGAATTGATGCCGAGCGAACGAGTATCGCGTCGGGTGCATCAATTTCGTCAGCGCAGTTGTAGTTAGCGTTGAAGCGGTCGAGACCGTTCTTTGAAATTTTATTGAGAGTTTTAATCTGATACATGATAAATTATCTCCTAAACAAATTACTTATTAGCGGCTTCAAATGCCTTCATAAAGTCAACGAGCTTTTCTACGCCTTCGATGGGCATAGCGTTGTAGATGGAAGCTCTCATACCGCCAACCGAACGGTGACCCTTGAGGTTAACGAATCCTGCAGCAGTAGCTTCCTTAACGAATTTAGCATCGAGCTCGTCGTTACCTGTAACAAAGGGAACGTTCATGAGTGAGCGGTCCTCAGCAACAACGGTACCTCTGAACATTTCGCTTGAATCAAGGAAATCGTAGAGGAGCTTTGCCTTCTTTTCGTTGAGTTCCTTCATCTTTTCGAGACCGCCGATGTCATTCTTGATCCATTCGAGAACGAGCTTTGCAACATAGATGCAGTAGCAGGGCGGGGTATTGAACATCGAACCATTTTCTGAATGGGTTGAGTAGTTGAGCATGGTCGGAGTGATATCCATAGCGTTGCCGATAAGATCCTCGCGGATGATTACGATTGTAACGCCTGCAGGAGCCATGTTCTTCTGAGCGCCGGCATAGAGCATACCAAACTTTGTAACGTCGATCGGCTCAGAAAGGATGCAGCTCGAAATATCACCGATAAGGGGAACGTCACCTGTTTCGGGGAAGGTGTTCCACTTTGTACCATAGATTGTGTTGTTAACGCAGATGTGGAAGAAGTCTGCATCAGGTGTAAAGGTTGCCTTATCAAGCTTCGGAATATAAGAGAATGTCTGATCTTCAGATGAAGCTACAACGTTAGCTGTGCCGTAGCGAGCAGCTTCCTTGTATGCCTTTTTAGCCCACTGACCTGTAACAACGAAGTCAGCCTTGTTATTCTTGTTCATAAGGTTGAGCGGAATCATAGCAAACTGTGTTGAAGCACCGCCCTGTAAGAAGAGAACCTTGTAGTTATCGGGAATGTTCATAACCTCTCTGAGGAGAGCTTCTGTCTCGTCAAAGATTGCCTGATAGGTCTTTGAACGGTGAGACATTTCCATAACCGACTGGCCTGAACCCTTGTAATCGAGCATTTCCTCTGCTGCTGTTTTAAGCACCTTTTCGGGGAGCATAGAAGGACCTGCGCTAAAATTGTAAACTCTTGACATGATAAAATTCCTCCTGAATAAATTATAATTTAACAATATGTGATACATTATATTCTAATGCATTTCAAAAGTCAATAGGATTGACAAAAAGTTAACAAAGATTTTGCCGAATAATTAACAAAATTGAAAAAGATTGATATATTATTAACAAAGTAATTAGTTATAGACAATTTTGTTAATAGGTGTTATAATTTTAACCGAACGATTTTTTATGATAAAAGGGGTAGCTTTGATAATGGATAGCAGCGTAAAAGCCGTAATGGACAAGCGCATTGAAAAGGTTATTTCAAATCTCGAAAAACGTAATATGAAGGGCTATCATGTTCGGACAAAAGACGAGCTGTACGCTTTATTAGCCGAGCTTGTGCCTAACGGTGCAAAGGTTACTAACGGCGGCTCAATGACCCTCGATGGACTTGGTGTTTTCGATTGGCTTCGCGGCCGCGACGACGTCACCTATTTTGACCGAGAGAATGACGACCGCAGAAAGTGTATGGTTGCCGCTTATGATTGCGACGTTTATTTGACAGGCACGAATGCAGTAACCGAGGATGGCGAGCTTTACAACGTCGACGGAAACGGAAACCGCGTTTCAGCTATGATTTACGGTCCCGAGAGTGTAGTCGTCGTTATAGGCGCGAATAAGATCGTTGCCGATATTGATGCCGCAATCACTCGGGTAAAAAAGATTGCCGCACCGGCAAATACCGTGAGACTTTCCTGCGACACCCCGTGTGCAAAGACGGGCGAATGTATGAACTGCAATTCACCTGCACGAATTTGCTGTAACTTTGTCGTTATGTCAAATCAGCGTGTAAAGGATAGAATTAAGGTAATAATTATGGATGAGACCCTCGGATATTAAATAATAAAGGTAAAAGAGGTAGTAAAACGATGGATGGATTTGTAGTAAACGAGAATAAAAATGAAATTATCGAGGTTGACGGAGTAAAGTATCGTCGCCTTGCAATAAAGACCCACGTAATCAGCGAAAACGACGTAATAACCGACGTAGCTGTAAAATACGTAAAGGACCTCGCAGTTGAGGGCGACATTCTTTTCATAACCGAGAAAATTGTTGGTTGCACCCAGGGACGAGCAATTCCCTTAAAGGATATAAAGCCGCGTCCGTTGGCTAAATTCCTTTGCAAATTCGTTCTCAAAACACCTTATGGAATCGGACTCGCAATGCCCGAAACGATGGAAATGGCACTTCGCGAATGCGGCACAATCAGAATACTTTTCGCGGCATTCGTTTCGGCAATCGGTAAGCTTATCGGAAAGCGCGGCTGGTTTTATCAAATCGCGGGCGAAAGAGCCAGAGCCATCGACGGCCCCTGCGACTGCACCTTGCCGCCCTTTAACGAGTGCGTTTCACTCGCACCCGAAAAGCCCGAAAAGGTAGCAGAAGAGGTTAGTAATGCTCTCGGCGGACTCGGTGTAATAATCACCGATATAAACGACCTCGGCGGAAACATTCTCGGTGCTTATCCGTCGTCAATTGATTGCGACCTGATGGTTAAAATATTAAAGGACAACCCCCTTGGACAATCTCATGAGCAAACCCCGATGGGAATTATCCGCGTAGCAGAAGAATAATGTAAATAAATGCGATAACACACTTATTCGGTGTTATCGCATTTTTATATATTTATAAAATGAAAAAAGCAACTGCATTTGCAGTTGCTTTTTAAGTTTGTGTCGGCATCGCCCTATCTTCCCGTGGCGTCACCACCAAAGTATTTTCGGCACTGATGAGCTTAACTGCTGTGTTCGGGATGGGAACAGGTGTACCCTCATCGCCAAAGACACCGACTGTCAACAGGCATTATACTATCACAAAGCCGTCCCTTTGTCAAGCATTATTTTATAAAAATTTATCTTATCGGTGATTTTATTAAATCAGGGTGAAGCGCAGATGCCATAATTTCAACACCGAGAGCAAAATTTTCGCCATATCGCTCGAAATAGAGGGGGCTAAACGCCGTGATGTTACCATTTTTCACTGCATCAGTTTTCAATAGCAATTTGTCATTTTTGATATCGTCAACCATGTCTGCCGGGCAAAAGATGTGCTGCGGATTTTTCTTTGCAATTTCGGCATAATCGACACTGTACTGATTACCTGCAATATTTTTACCACCTGCAACCGTCAGCATTTCGTCATAAAGCGTACCCTTCGGCGCCGCAATTCCGTCATCCAAAAGAATGATCGTGTTTACCGCTTTTTCATTCTTTGTTTTCGATTTTATCGCGTTTATCCTTTTGTTAATGCGTTTGTATGTGTTATTCGCGTTTTCGCTACCCGTCGAATATCCGCTAAAAATGGACGCCACCGATTCATACAGCTTTTCAATATCCGAATATTTCTTAACCGATGGATATGTCATTACAATAATGCCTGAATCGCCGATTTCTTTTTTTGCATCGTCAGAAAGATTTTCGTCAGAGATGACAATGTCTGCGTTCGACTTAATAATCTTTTTCGTTTCGGGCAGGGCACTGCTGCCAAAGGTATCGAGTCCTCTCTCGTTGTCGCAGTTGTCCGACACACCGATTAGCTGGGCATCCGAGCCGAGAGCAATTACGATGTCG
>JAFOCH010000122.1 GCA_017381395.1 Clostridia bacterium | reverse complement strand
GAAAATACCCTTTCCGCACCTGCCAGAGCGGCAAAAATGGTGGACATTTGCATCGAAATTTGGTTAATCGGCATCGAAAATTGGCGCGAATACTTGGCAAAAACGGTGAGGGCACCGGGGGTGAATCCGCCGACGCACATCATTACTCCGCCAAGCCCGATTGTAACCGCGTAGCTGACCTGACTGAGATTGCCCATTACGGGACCCATAATTCCGCCGTAAAACTGTGCGTTAAACTGCTTGTCGCGAAGCTCGTCGTTGAGTAGGCCGAATTCCTCGACGCATTCATCCTCGTGGTTGAATACCTTGACAACCTTTTGACCCGAAACAGTTTCTTCGATATAGCCGTTTACTGCGCCGAGCGCCGCCTGCTGTGCCGAATAATGCTTTGAGCTGCGCTTTGCGATAATTGCGCCGCCCTTTATGAAAACGGGGATGAAAAAGACGGTGACGAGGGTAAGCTGCCAGCTTGTCGATACCATGAAAAAGAAGGTGCCGACGAGGGTTATTATACCCGAAATTATGCCTGTAAGCGAATTTGACAGCATGGTATCGATATTGTCAATATCGTTGGTAAAGCGGCTCATTGTTTCGCCCGTCGGTGTGCGGTCAAAATAGCCGAGGGGAAGGGCTTCCATGCTTTCAAAAAGGTCGTTTCGTATGCGCTCAATCGAATTCTGCGACACTGAAACCATAATTCTGTTTTGCAGATAATTTGATAGGATTTCGATGAGATAGATTATCGAAAGGATAATCAGTGCCGCCGTGATATAGACGGTAATTGCCGCCGCCTTTGACCCCATGAGCGAGGAAAAAAGCTCGGTTTCGGTTACCCATTCAATAACGCTGTCGGCCGCCTTTTCGAGATAGGTCATTTTGATATTAGCGTCGGGGTTGACGGTGAGGGTGATGCGGTCGATAATCGGGGCGAGGAAATACGAGCCGCAAAGAGCTGTCACTGAGCCGAAAAGCATACAGAAAATGACCAGAATCAGTCGCCACTTGTACCGACCGACGTATTTGAGCAGTCGGGAGATGGTGGGTTTTGTACTTTTTGGCTTTCCTTGGGGAAGGGGGCCCATTCGACGACCGGGACCACCCGGTCCGTGACCGCCCATCATACCGCCCTTTTTATCAGGAGCAACGCTTGTATATTGCTTTTTTAATTTTTCTAAGCTTCTTGCCATGGCTTATGCGTCCTCCTTTTCCATCTGTGAATAGTAAATTTCCTTGTACTCCTCGTTGTCGGCGAGAAGCTGGTCGTGGGTGCCGACACCGGTGATTTTGCCGTCGTCCATTACAACGATTATATCGGCATTTTTGACCGACGAAATGCGCTGGGCAATAATAATCTTTGTCGTTGCGGAAAGGTCGGTTTCGAGTGCGTGACGGATATTTCGCTCTGTGGCGGTGTCGACGGCGCTCGTCGAGTCGTCGAGAATGAGAATTTTAGGCCGTTTGAGGAGTGCTCGGGCTATGCAAAGGCGTTGTCTTTGACCGCCAGAAAGGTTCATTCCGCCCTGCTCAATATTCTTTTCGTACCCCTCGGCAAAGGAGGAGATGAATCGGTCGGCTTCGGCACTTTTTGCCGCGGTGACAAGTGCTTCCTTGTCGGCGGTTTGGTCGCCCCAGCGGAGATTATCTTCCACCGAGCCGGAGAAAAGAATATTTTTTTGAAGCACCATTCCGACGCTTTCGCGAAGCTGATAGAGAGAATAGTCGCGTACGTTTATGCCGTCGATAAGCACCTCGCCCTCGTCGACATCGTAGAGTCGCGGAATCATCGAGACGAGTGTTGTTTTTCCGCAGCCGGTCGAGCCGATTATGCCTACTGTTGCGCCCGACGGAATGGTCAGATTTATGTTATCAAGTACTCGCTCCTCGCTGTTTTTAAAGTATCGGAATGATACGTTTTTGAATTCGATATTGCCGTTTTCGACGGTTTTTTCTTTATATGCGGCATTTTCGTCCGAAAGGTCGATTGCTTCGTCAAGCACCTCTGCGATTCGGTTGGCCGATGCGATTGCTCGCGAGGAGGTCATCAGCAGTACAGTGACCATCATAATCGAAAAGAGAATCTGGCTGACGTATGTAATGAATGCCGAAAGGTCGCCGATGAGCATATCTCCGCCAAGGACAATTTTGTACCCAAAGCCGAGCACTGCGATGACGGTGAAATTCATGAAAAATGTGGTCACGGGATTCATTAAAATTGAAATTCCCACAGCGGCAAGTCCCGACTTTTTAAGCTCGGAATTGGCTGTTTTGAATCGCTTTGTTTCGGTTTCTTCGCGGACGAATGACTTTACTACGCGGATGTTTGTGACACTTTCCTGAACGGTGGAGTTGAGGCGGTCAATCTTTGTCTGCATACGCTTGAATCGGGGGAAGGAGATGCCGATAATAAGTCCGATTGCGGCCAGCATAAGCGGAATCGAAACGTAAAAAACGGTAGCGAGTGACGGATTTATGGTAATCGACATTATCAGCGCACCGATCATCATTCCGGGCGCACGAAGGGCCATTCGCAGCAGCATATTGACAAAGTTTTGGAGCTGGGTGACGTCGTTTGTCAGACGGGTGACGAGCGACCCGGTCGAAAAGCGGTCGATATTCGCAAAGGAAAAATGCTGAATTTTCTTATACGTATCCTTGCGAATATCAGCGGCGAAATTGACCGATGCCTTTGCGCCAAAATAGGCACCGCCGACACCTCCAAGCAGCATCATTAGTGCTAGCAAAATCATAAGTATGGCGGTGATAATGCTTCCCTTTACGGTCAGTGAGCCGACGTCGTAGCCATTGATAACGGTTGACATCAGTCGCGGCATCAGTGCTTCGCCGATGACCTCGACTATCATACAAAGCGGCCCGAGGATAAAGAATTTTTTATACGGGGCGGCATATTTAAACCAGCGTTTCATAATAATTATCGACCTTTCGCAATAGAATGTTTTTGAGATATAAATTTAAGGATTATTTTTGCAAATTTTTCTTTATTTTTTCAATAGTTGCGATAAAGCAGGCGATTTCCTCCTCGCTCAGTCCTGCCGAAAGCTCGGCTTCGATGGCATCGATTTCGGACGAAATTTGACGGTGAAGTTCGAGTGCCTTTTCGGTTGGGGTTATTTTTTTAAGTCGGCTGTCGTAGGGGACGGAACCGCGGGTGATAAGCCCGTTTTTTTCCATAATTTGCAGCATCGAGGTGACGGTAGAGCGACGTACGCCGAACGTCTTTTCAATATCCCTTTGGAAAATATCGTTATCCTTGTTTT